>JAFTMY010000112.1 GCA_017452165.1 Clostridia bacterium
TTGAGCAACCTATTTTGCATAACCATAAGTCATTTGATATTCTTCCCAAACTCTATTTTGAAGATTTTCAAGTTCTGTATCAATACGAACAATTAAGTTTTCTTCTTTTGCTTTTTTATCGTTTGCTCTTTGAATTTCACCAGAAAGAAGCATCTTATTTCCATCTGCTTGATTCATTTTTACTTGAGCAAGTTTCTTTTCTTCAGTAAGAGATTCAATTTTTTGTTTTACTCCCTCAACTTGTTTAGCACTCGCTGAGAATTTATCAGTAGACATAATCTCTTCAATGCTTTTATTATAAGATTCAATCTCTTGATTGTTCTTTTGAATTTCAAGCATAACATCTCTTGATTTAAAGTCATTTTCTTCAACTGATAAAACAAGTCTTTCAGATTCACTAACAATATTATTTAAATCATTTTTTTGTGATTCAATTTGAATTTTAAGTTCGCTTATTTTTTGTAAAATCTCATCTCTTGTAGTTCTAAGTCTACCATAGTCATCATTTGCTTGTTTCTTATTTTCACTCGCTTGACTCTTTTTCATATCAACATCTTTTTGTTGCATAGAACTAATTTCAATTTGTCTTTCAACAAAATCAATTTTATCTAAAAGCGCCATAAATGAAATTTCTAAATCTGATAATTTTGATGAAATATCGTCAATATTTTCTTCATATGAGCCAACAAGTTCATCTTGTTTTGCTTTCTCCATTTCAAGAGCATGAATTTCATCAATTTTAGATGAAAGTTCATTAGTTTTATCTGCTGATTTTTTTCTCATATTATTAAGGTCGTTAACCATTTCATCAATTTCATTTTTAAGAACATCAAGTTTCTTTTCTAAATCCTCAATTTCTCTTTCACGACCAATGATGTTAACTGTATCTTGTTTTCTACTACCACCAGTCATTGAACCTTGAGGAGAAATAATATCACCATCAAGTGTAACAATTCTTACACTAAATCCTGTTGCTTTAGAAAATGCAATAGCATTATCCATATTATCAACAATAATTGTTGCACCAAGCAAACTGCTAAATACACCAGAATACTCTTTATCAAAAGAGATAAGTTCATCGGCAACGCCACAAACACCCTTCATTTTAAGATTAGACTTAACAATAGGTGGTATGCTTCTACTCTTTACACTTGTCATAGGTAAAAATGTAACTCTACCAAATCTATTAACTTTTAAATAATCAATGAGTGATTTTGCATCATGTTCATTTTTAGTAACAATGTTTTGCACACTAGCACCGAGTGCCATCTCAATTGCAACTTCATATTTTTGAGGAACTTTCATTAAACTAGCAACAACGCCAATTACCTTTCCACCAATTGATGAGCCATCTTGTGCTTGCTCTAAAAGTCTTTTAACACCAATAATGAAACCTTCATTATATTCCTTCATTTCACTAAGGACATTAAACTTACTAAGTCCTGTGTGATAGTCTGCTTTCTTTTGCTCAATCTCATCACCAAAGTCTGCAATTTGATTGTTAAGGTCGTTTATTTCTTCAATAATGTTTTTTCTTTCTTCGTTTTTCTCTTCAATCTTACTTTCAAGATTTTCGATTTCACCTTCGGCAAAAGTTATTTTATTTTCATAATTTCTTGATTCTTTTTCAAGATTTTCTTTTTCAGTTGTAAGTTCGGTTTGTCTTTGTTTAAGCGCATCAAGTTCGGTTTGATATTTAAGCATTGTTGATTTAATATCACCTTGAAGTTCTACTGCACTGAAAAGTTCTGCATCAACGCTTTCTGCTAAATTCTCACCTAAATTTAATTTTTCAACAGTGAGTTTATACTCCATTTGTAACTTTTCGAGTTCTTTTTCGCTGTTTTTTATCAAATTTTCAGTGTTTTCTTTATCATTTTGCAGTTTTTGAGATTGAAGTTCTACATTTTCTTTATATGTATTACCTTGTTCAATTTGAAGTTTATACTTATTATTTTGTTCTTGTAAGTTTGAAATTTTTTCATTAAAAAGTTTAATTTCACCATTTTGTTTTTCAAGTGCAACTGATAAATTTAAAAGTTCATTTCTAAGTTCATTAATTGATTCATCTAATTTATCAATTTCCCCTTGACTCATTTCATACTCTTTTATAGCAGTTTCAAGGTCTGCTTGTTTAAGTGCAATTTCCTCATCAAGCGCTTTTATGATATCATAAATTTTTTGTTTTTCAACATTTGAGTTATCGTAGTTATGAACATAAATATTTATTTCAAGTTCTTTGAGTCTATTTGAAAGTTCAACGAAAATTTTAGCATTTTCTGCTTGAGTCTTCATTGGTCCAAGTTGTCTTTCAAGTTCATTAGTAATATCATTAATTCTTATTAATTTTTCAGTAACATTAGCAAGTTTATTATTTGCACTATTTCTGTCTTCTTTAAATTTAGAAATACCTGCAGCCTCTTCAAACACGTGTCTTCTATCTTCTGGCTTAGCAGATAAAATACTATCAATCTTACCTTGTCCTATTACGCAATAACTACTTTTTCCAAGACCAATAGTTCTAAATGCATCAACAATATCTCTTTTTCTACAAATATTTTTATTGATTAAATATTCACTTTCACCACTTTTATAAAGTTTTCTAGTAAGAATAACTTCATCAACATCCATAGTTTCAAACATTCTTTGTGAGTTGTTAAAATGAAGAGAAACCTCGCAGTATGACTGTGCCTTTCTCTTTTCTGTTCCATTAAAAATAACGTCTTGCATTGATGAACCACGCATAGATTTAGCACTAGACTCACCCATTACATAACGAATAGCATCTGCAACGTTACTCTTTCCACAACCATTAGGTCCTACAATCGCTGTAATACCTGGTTCAAATTTTATTTCTACCTTATCAGCAAATGACTTAAAGCCATATACATTTATCTTATCAAAATTCATAATTTACCTATACTTTTTTTAAATTATTAATTGCAACACTTGCTGCACCTTCTTCGGCTGTCTTTTTGTTACTACCTGTTCCCATTCCCATCTTAACACCATTTACAAATACAACTGTTTTATAAGTTGGTTTATGGTCTTCACCTGTTTTTGTAGTGCTATAAACAATCTTTGCCTGTTTTAAAATTTCTTGAAGTTTTGTCTTAGGGTCATCAACATAACCATTAACTTTTAAGTTAAGTATTATATCTCCAACTGCAAGTTCAAAAAATTTTCTAACACTATCAATACCAGAGTCAAGATAAATAGCACCACAAATCGCTTCAAACAAATCACATTTCACAGCCTTTGATTCTGACTTATTTTTGCTTTCACCCACACCTTTCACAAGATGTTTTGCAAGTCCAAGTTTATCAACTGCTTCTGCAAGTGGTTTTTCACTAACTATCATTGAACGAATTTTAGACATATCACCTTCCTTGCCCTTAAATTGCAAGTAAAGAATTTCTGTAACAATAAATTCAATTATAGCATCTCCTAAAAATTCAAGTTTTTCATTAGATTCAATTCTATGTTCATTTGAATAACTTGAATGAATAAAAGCCGTTTGCAAATATTTTTTATTTTTAAATTTATAACCAATAATTTTTTCAATTTCGTCAAATTTTATTAGTTCTTTCACTTTATTTTTCCTCTATTATACTTGATTTTTCAATACCTTCTTTCATTTTCTCAATATAATTTGATTTATGAATTTCAACGGCTTGAAGAACACAAGAATAAATTGTATTTGCCTTACTTGAGCCATGAGATTTAATTAATATTTTATTAAGACCAACAAATGGAGAACCACCAACTTCAGTATAATTAATTCTCTTTTTTAATCTTTTAAGAGGTTTTTTAAGTAAAAGATATCCTAGTTTAGCAAAAAGACCTCCACCCTTAATCTCTTGTTTTAAAACACTTGTAAATACATTAATTGTTCCTTCGGCTGCTTTCATAGCAACATTTCCAGTAAAACCATCACTTACAACAACATCAACTTCTCCTGTGAACATATCTCTTCCTTCGATATTTCCAACAAAGTTAATTTCCTTAGTATTTTTAAGGATTTCAAAAGCCTTGTGAATTTGGTCATTACCTTTTGTATCTTCAATACCATTAGAGAGAAGAGCAACTTTTGGATTTTCAATTCCACGCATTGACTTAACATAGATTGAACCCATAACAGCAAATTGCTGAAGATATTCTGGCTTACAATCAACATTAGCACCACAGTCTATTAAAAGTGTCTTTTTATCTTCATACATTGTTGGAAGAAATGGTGCAAGTGCCGGTCTTTTTACGCCATTAATTCTACCAACTATAAAAAGTCCACCTGCAAGAACAGCACCTGTGCTACCAGCACTAATCATTGCAACAATTTCATCATTTTCTTTTAAAAGGTTTAAACCTGCAACAAGCGAACTTTCTTTTTTCTTTCTAATAGCCATTGTTGGAGATTCTTCACAAGAAATTGTTTCAGGTGCATGATAAACACTAATCCTATCTCCTGTATAACCATTTTCTTTTAAAAGATTTTCTATTTGCTCCTTATCACCAGTAATAATGATTTCTACATCATCAATTGAGTTTACTGCAGTGATTGAACCTTTAATCATTTCTATTGGAGAATAATCTCCACCATAAGCATCAATAATAATTTTCATAAAATTTACTCCTATTTTTACACAATTATTATTATAAAACATTTCGTCAATAATTTCAATAAATTTGCATAAAAAAATTGGATATATATAATATATATCCAATTAATTTTTTAATTTAAGTTATAAACTATTTCTTTTCATCAGATTTAACAGCGATTTTCTTTTCACCATCATAATATCCACAACTATCACAAACAGCATGTGCTCTTTTATATTCATGACATTGTGGGCATTCAACTAATGTAGGTGCTGTTGCTTTCCAATTTGCGATTCTACTTCTACCCTTCGCTTTGGAAACTTTACGCTTTGGAACTGCCATATTTGAACCCTCCTAATATTTAACCATTATGGTTACTTTTTATATATAGCTCGGCACAAATACTGCACCTTACTAGCATAGCACAAATATAATATAACAAAAAAATTATTTTGTCAATTATTTTTTGCAAAATGATAATATTTATTAGTTAAAATGTTATTTTACGAGTCTTTCTGTATCTTTAGCAATCATAAATTCTTCATCTGTTGGGATAACATAAATCTTAACTTTTGAATTATCTGCTGAAATTACATTAACCTCACCACGCTTAAAGTTTGTAAGATTTTTGTCATTATCAAGAACTATACCAAGTCCTTCTAAGTTAGAAAGAACCATTTCTCTATATTCTGCACCATTTTCACCAACACCTGCAGTAAATGCAATAGCATCTACACCATTAAGTGCTGCAAAATAAGAACCAATATATTTTTTAACTTTATAAGCATGCATTTGAAGAGCTAAAAGAGCATCTGCTTTCTTTTCACTATCTTCACCATAAGCAACTTCTTCAACATCACGCATATCTTCGCTGATACCTGATACACCAATAAGACCACTCTTTTTATTTAAGTAATTAATTGTTTCACTAATTGTCATACCAGTTTCTTTCATAATTCTTTCACAAATAGAAGGATCAACATCACCTGATCTAGAACCCATCATAACACCTTCAAGAGGAGTATAACCCATTGTTGTATCAATACATTTACCATTATTTACAGCAGAAAGAGATGCACCATTACCAATATGACAAATAATAAATTTACCTTCTTTACCTTCAAGTTTTGCAAGTTCTCCTGCAATATACTTATGACTTGTTCCGTGGAAACCATATTTTCTGATACCCCATTTTGTATATGCTTCCTTAGGAATAGCATATCTATAAGCATATGCTGGCATTGTTGAGTGGAATGTTGTATCAAAAACAGCAACTTGAGGAACTCCTGGAAGAAGTTCTTGACAAGCCTTAACACCTGCGATATTTGCTGGTTGATGAAGAGGTCCAAGTGGAATTAACTTTTCAAGTTCAACCATATTTTCTTCATTAATAACAATTGAATCATTATACATTTCACCTGCGTGAAGAACTCTATGACCAACTGCTCCGATTTCACTAAGAGAAGAAATTGTTGGAACAACTTCACTTTCAATACATCTAATAACTACTTTTAAAGCGTCGCTATGATTTTTCATAGTAACTTCTTCAACAAATTTTCCACCATTTGTTTTGTTGGTATGTCTTCCATCAATACCAATTCTTTCACAAAGACCTTTTGTGAGAACCTTGTTTTCATCCATATCCATAACTTGATATTTTAAAGATGAACTACCTGCATTAATAACTAAAACTTTCATTTTTCTACCTTATCCTTAATTTAAACTTTTAATTTATATTATTTACCAATTGCTTGAAGAGCAGTAATTGCTAAGCAAAGCACAATTTCATCAGCACTTGTTCCACGAGATAAATCATTAACTGGTGCATTTAAACCTTGTAAAATTGGTCCAACGGCTTTTACACCTGCAAGTCTTTGAACAAGTTTGTATGCAATATTACCTGCATTTAAGTCTGGGAAAATTAAAACATTTGCATGACCTGCAACTTTTGAATTAGGTGCTTTTAATTTTGCAACTGATTCAACAAGAGCAGCATCTGCTTGAAGTTCACCATCAACTGCAAGGTCTGGTGCTTTTGTTTTTAAAATTTCCATTGCTCTTTTTACTTTGCAAACATTTTCATCAGTCATTTCATCACCTGACTTAGTTGAATATGTTAAAAGAGCAACCTTTGGATCCATTCCACAAATAACTCTTGCTGTTTCACTAGATAAAATTGCAATTTCTGCTAAATCTTCATCAGTTGGGTTAGGATTAACACCACAGTCAGCAAAAATCAAAAATCCATTGTCACCATAATTTTCATTTGGTGATTCCATAATAAATACTGATGACACTTTGCTAGCACCTGGTTTAACTTTAACAATTTGAAATGCTGGTCTTAAAACATCTGCTGTATGAGTAATAGCACCTGAAACAACACCATCTGCGTCTCCTGACTTAATCATAAGCATAGCGTATGTAAGTTTATTTTTAATTTGCTTTCTTGCTTGTTCTTCAGTCATACCCTTAGACTTTCTAAGTTCAACAAGTAAATTTACATATTTAGTTTGATTTTCATTTTCTTCTTCAACATCAACAAAGACAATATTGTTTAATGCTTCTGCTGAGAAACGAGACTTAAGTTCACTTTCTTTTCCAAGTAAAACAACTTTGCAAAGATCCATAGATGCAGCCTTTTCAGCAGCAGTTAAAACTCTTTCATCTTCACTTTCAGTTAAGATTAATCTCTTACCTGTATGTTTTGCTTTTTCAATTAATTTTTCAAAAACATCTGACATAAAAAATTTTCTCCATTAAAATTTATTTGATTACTAAGCAAAAATGCTTATAATAAATAATTATAATAACTTATAAAATTTTTTCAAGTAAATTGAATAAATTTAAGGAGTAAAGTATGAATTTTTGTGGAATAATTTGTGAATTCAATCCTTTTCATAATGGTCATAAATATATAATTGACCAAGCAAAAGAAAAAACTGGATTAGAAATTATATGTTTAATGAGTGGAAATTTCGTTCAAAGAGGAACTGCTGCGATTGAAAGCAAATACGAAAGAGCAAAAAAAGCAGTGCTTTGTGGAGCAACTGCTGTTTTAGAACTTCCAACAATTTACGCATGTTCTAATGCGGAAAACTTTGCTTTTGGTTCAGTTAAAATTTTAAACGCATTAGGTGTGACTCATCTTGCATTTGGAATTGAAAATACAAGTTTAGAAACACTACAAAAAATAGCAAAATTAAAATTTGAAAATAGTGAGCGTTTTCAAACTGCTTTTAAAAACGAAATTCAAAATGGAATAAATTATAATACTTCACTAAAAAGAAGTATTGCAAAAAATATTGATGATAAAAATATAATTGAAATTTTAAATAAACCCAATAATATTTTAGCAATTGAATACTTAACTGCAATACTAAAATTAGGGTCAAAAATCAAACCTGTAGCGATTGAAAGATGTGATAATGGATTTTATAGCGAAGAAAATTACAATGAATTTTTATCAGCAACTTCAATTAGAAATAAATTATATAATAATGAAAATATCGATAAATATATTCCAAAAAACGCAAAAATTACCGATTTTTTTAGTAAAAACCATATAAATTCCTTAAATATGCTACAAATTTATAAAATTAGACAAACATCACCAATTATATTAAATAAACTATATGATTATAGTGAAGGAATAGAATATAGGGTTGAATATTGCGTAAAGAATTATGACACATTTGATAATATGAAATCAGCAATAGTTACCTCTAGATATAGAGAACCAAGAGTTAATAAACTACTTCTATATCCTCTTTTAAATATAACTAAAAAAGTAATAGAAATATCTAAAAAATCAAAACCAGCAGTTAAACTTTTAGCAATAAATAAAAATAAAAAAGGACTGTTAAGAATCTATAACAAAAATAAGATATCTATCATAGTTACAAATAAAGATTATGAAAACCTTTCAAAAACACAAATAGAAATTATAAATGTTGATTTAAACGCAAGCGATATTTATCAAACGATTATTAATAAAGAATCTAATATTGATAAAAAAACAGGAACTTTATTTATTTAAATCCTATATAAATTTTAAGTATGATAAAAAACATATCAAAAAAGAGTAATAAAATTATATTACTCTTTTTTTTAATTATTTACTAAAAATGTATCATTTTTATATGTATTTTATTGTTTTTCTATTATTTTATTATTAATTTTTAAATTGATTTGCGTTTTTATTAATCATAATTAATTTTAACAAATATCATTATACAGTTTTTAAAATATAATTATTTTTATATTTATAAATAAAATAAAGAGTATAAATATAATCTACAATTTCATAAGTTAAAATTGACATATAATAAATAACAATCATTATAGAATTTACAGTATTAAATTTTGTATAAATATTTAGCCACAATATTATTAGCATTAAATTGGAAATTAATTTTAAATAATATGTATCAAAATATCTTTCTATTTTTAACAAATTCATTATAAATAAAATAATAGATATTATAGTTTCAAAAACTAAATTATTATCTTTAATTGAATTTGCTATAATAAATATATAAAAATATAAAAGCAAGCACCAATTAATAACTAGCATATAATTATAAAAAGTAACTTTTTTATTAATTTGTATACTATTATTTTTACCTTTACTATAAGATAAAATATTAAAAAATATATTAAATGATAAATAATAAAAACCTAAACCATTAATACAATATTTAAAATATATTAATGAAAAAATAATTGAAAA
>JAFTMY010000113.1 GCA_017452165.1 Clostridia bacterium
ACATAAAATGAGATTATACCTATCAAAGTATAATCTCATTTTTTTATTTACTTTTTATTTTTCTTTTTGAATTCTGGAGTGTTTTTGTAGAGAAGTGCATACTCTATATTCCCATGCTCTTTCATTGCTTTTTTTAGAGCTTTTTTATCTCCATTATAAGATGCTCTTTCTAAGTCAAATTCAGTTTGCTCATACGCTTGTTGCAACTCTGAATATGAATTATACTGAGCAAGTTTTTTATGTGTTTTATTAAAAAATCTCATTTATTTCTCCTTATTATTTTATTAATATTATTTCATATACTATTCCTGCTATTGATAAAATTGCTATAATAACAGCTAATATTTTTATTAGTTTTACACTGCTATCACTTGCTTTTATGCTAGATTTAAGTGAGCTTATAAAGCAAATAAATGCTATTAAATAGCCAAAGAATAGTTTTGGATATTTAGATATGTTTGTAAGTATTTGTATACCTGAAACAGCATCTATTTGACCTTTAATTTGCATACAAGTAAACAGTGAAAGACCACCAAATATCAAGAATAATACTGAAATTAAAAATCTTATTAGTTTCATTATTACTCCCTAAAATGGTAATTCAGCATCTTCTATTGGTTCAAAGAAGACTACTTTTTCTTGCTTACCATTTTTAATATTTTCTAATATTTTGTTATAATTATAAGTTCTTAAATCTAGTTTTGCTAAGAATTCATCTGGCAAAATAGACTTTAATTCTTCTATATCTCTCGACTTTTCAACAGTGCATTTATCTTTTGTGAGGTATACAACATGATGTATTCTACGATTAAGTGCTTTATATGTTTCTGGTTCATCTACTTTATAGTTTTTATATTGTGCAGACGGTGGTATGTTTGAGATTATAAATAACATATTGTAGCATGTAACTTTATTTGAAAATCTAGCAGGTAAAGATACTGGGTAAATGTCAAGAAAATGTAGCATATTAACCATTGGAAACTGACTTCTAAACTCGTCAAATACAACCACTTTTTGGTCTACATAGTCTTGCCAGGGGTCTCTTTCATAGTCTGTTATTCTATAAAAAGAGCCTTTATCGTATTTCTTTAAAATACAATATGTTTTACCTACTCCAGTAGAACCATAAACATATGTAACTATTAAATCTTCACGAAGTTTTTTACTATAATCACTTTGAATTTTTGCATTTCTAAAAGCAGCTATTTTTGAAACATTTTTTTCATAAAGTTTAGGATACAAACATTGCAATTCATAATCCGTTGCACCTGCATTAACCATATCAAAAAAATATTTTAAATCCGTTCTTGCACCTTGGTCAGCAAACTCACCATATTCAAACGGACCAGAAATATGTGTATCACTTTTAGAGCAATAATCTCTATTTTGCGTATTTGTTCCTTTTGCATTTTCTATATGTGCTTTAGGAAACAATTTTTTTATTGTAGAAAATCTTTTTCCAATAGTGAAGATTAAAAACATTTGTAAATGAATAGTCCCTTCTTTATCTCCCTTTTCACGAGAAAAGATGAAATACTTTATATGTTCTAAGCTTTTAAGATACTCAGACATTTGCTCATCTGTTTCTGTTGGATTATTGATAGTAATACAAAATCTTCTTGCCTGACGATTGTTGTTAGAATCATCTATTGTTTCTTGTTCGTTTTTATTGTTTTCTTCCATAATTTCTCCTTATTTTTATTGTTGTTACAAGGTTTTTATCAAAAATGCGACCAATGTGACGAATCTTTTTTTTTGAATCCATCTTTATAAACCCTTATAAATTCAGCATTTACAAGCCTAGATGCGACGATGCGTCAAGGTTCTTAAAGGTAATACTATACTTTAAGAACCTTGAACGCTTTTTTTTATCGCATCTAAACTGTTAAAAATCGTTTTCAACAGGCACGCTAACACTCTTTATTACCACTGGAACTAAACTCGTCTCAATAGGTTTAGTTTCAGGTTGAATAGTAGTGCTTTCTACCTTTTGAATCGGTTCATTATCTTTTAACAGCTTAATTTTGTTCCATAATTTACTATGAAAAATTTTCCAAAACCAAGAATGAGGCATTGTTTCAATAGCTTCTTGAAGTTCTAAATCTCGCTTAACCCTTCTATATAAAGGCTTATCGTAGAGCTTTATATACCTTTTAAGTGTCTTTTCAACATACCTTATCATTGTTTTTGAGTTTACATTTATCCCAAAACTTTCTTGTAGTTTCAAGTTTTCATCATTTATGAAACTTGTTAAATCACTAAAATTTTGTATATTCATAAAACAAACCCACCTTGTTCTTTTAGTATTTTTTCATCATATTTTGTATTTTTTAAGTAGCCAACTGGTGCTACAAAATAATGTTTATTATTAAATTCAATAAACGAATCTAATGTAAAAACATAATCGCCATCATAAAAGTAGTCAAAACCTTCTGTGTATTTATTGTTATAAAATACAGGTTTACAACTTTTTGTATTATAAAAGTTAGTGATAGGTAGTTTTGAAACAACTTCAAACTTTTCTCCAATATCACTATTTTTATTCTTTTCTCTTGCAAGCATATATGTTTCTGCGCTGTCGCAAGAGTGAAATTTTCGCATCTTCCAGACAATTTTTTTAACTTGTCCGTAATTATTCTTTTTAAATTCCACACTATCTATAACAATGCAATTTTCGGCTATTGCACGGATATTAACATCAATATTTGCTAGCCTTTGACAGCTCATAAAAATGTTATAATCGTTATGTCTGTGCAGTTGAAACCACCTATAAACATCTTCTCTAAGATACTTAGAAAACCTTGAATCATAGTATCTTTGAGCTTCATCTAAAAAGATTGTTGAGTATGGTGGAATTACTTTTGTTTTGAAAAATGGATTAGGCAGTCCAATATCAAAACCACTTATCTCGTAAGTGTGTAAGTGTCTATTAATTTTTACAGGATAATCACTAAATACTAAGTGATGCTGTGGTGGCAGGTTAAAAACCATACCACCATTAGACATCTGTTTTAGTTCTCTTTTAAGGTTTATATAATCTTCTAAACCCTTATTTATCATTTGTTCTGCGATTAAATTAGTTAAATATAATGTTTTTCCAACACCAGGAAAACCACTAATTATGGTTATCATTATTGGTTACTCCACGCAGAATTATAGACAGTTATATCATCAACATTGATTATAATGTTGTCTTTAACTGTATTTTTAACACCTACAATTTCTTGTCCTGCAATGTTATTTTCAGCATAACCAGTAGCTGTGCAATTATTTATATTAATAATATAATTGTTCACACCATAAGGTGTTGGATTTATCATTATTGCTGATTTTTCAGAAGTTCCTTCACAAATAAATTTACAATTATTAAATGTTCTAGTTAATGTATAATCAAAAGGACCTTCTACATAACAAAGAACGGCTTTACTATTATTTGTGCTTATAAATTCGCAGTTGGTAAATGTTACATTTCTTGCTGAATAAGTCCATAAATGATAAGTATCATCTTGTGTTTGAGTAAATCTACAATTAATAAACTCAACTTCATCAGCATATAAGAATTGTAAGTTTTCAATGTTACAATCTTTATAAATTACTTTTCCCGATTCTTGGAATCCTTTATAATTATCGTTGCCAAACTTAACCGTAACACCTTCAATTTGCACCTTAGATGCGTGATTTATAGCACCTTGCATATCAATAACGACATCTTCTGTTCCGGTTATTGTTACTGTTTTTTCTCCTAAAGCAGGAAGAGTATAAGTGCCTGGATTATCAATTTTTACATACACTTCATTTGTTGGATTTCCCGATAAATCTACTGCATTATTAATAGCATTTTTTAATTCTTCTGACGAACTTGGTGAAGAATAATTAAACTCTTCATCATATGTGCTTCCACAACCATTATTACAAATAAAATGATTTACACCTTTATTATCATTTTCATTTAATGTTGTAGATTCTAAAATATAATCGTGTCCGAGTGCTTCTGTTTCATTATCTTTAAATGTATCACTACATCTACTACAACTATGCTTTGTATAGCCAATATTATCACAAGTTGGTGCTATAACTCTTGACACATAATCATGACCTAATACATCTGTGTATGAATCTACATAAACAGTAAAATTATGACAATTTTGACACTCATTTTTAATATAACCTTGAGTAATACAGGTTGCCTTTACCACAATATCTTGATAGTTATGACCGAGAGCAGTAGAAGGTTTTGTGTAAATCTTTCCACAGTTATGACATTTATAGGTGTAAATACCATCTTCTTCACAAGTTGCTGAATTTGAGATATAATCTACACCTGTGCAGCTTCCATCGTATTTATGACCACAAGTTAAACAGTTGTAGTGAACAACACCACCATAAACATCAAAGGTATAGTTATGACCTAATTTTTGAACAATATCTAAATTAGAAGTTGTTTCGCAGTTTTCACATTTATAGGTTGTATAACCAGCTTTATCACAAGTTGGTTCAGTTGTAGAAATTACAATGTTAAATTCGTGTGGAATAAGTGCTTTTTCATTGTCTTTGTATGAGTAATCACATCTATTACAAGTGTGTTTTGTATAGCCTTTTAAGGTGCAAGTAGACTCTATATCTTCATCAAAATAATCGTGACCTAAGGCACTAACAATATCTCTTTGCTCTTTTTCATCACAATTAGAACACTTGTAAGTTGTGTAACCATCTGTTTCACAAGTTGGGTCAACTATTTCATCAATCATTGCAAAATTATGATTAATTTCAGATACTTCATCATCGTTATAAGAGTGATTACATCTATCGCAAATATACTTTGTATATCCCTTTGAAACGCAAGTCGGAGCAATTACTTCAGTAATTGAATAATTATGACCAAGTGCTTCAACTTCATTATCTATAAATGACTCATCACATCTACTGCAAGTATGCTTTGTATAGCCAATATCTAAACAAGTTGGTTTAACAACAGTTATCTTATAATCATGACCTAATGAGTCTGTATATGAGTCTTCATAGATAGTATAGTCATGACAATTTAAACATTCATTTTTAGTGTAGCCTTGCTCCGAACAAGTAGGTTCAACCACAACATCTTGATAGTTATGACCAAGTGCAGTAGAAGGTTTTGTGTAGACTCTTCCACAGTTATGGCATCTATAAGTGTAAATACCATCTTCTTCACAGGTTGCTGAATTTGAGATATAATCTACACCAACACAGCCAGTTTCATAACCACCATTACATCTTAAACAATGGTAATAAATTACACCATTATTAACATCAAAAGTATAGTCATGACCTAGTGCATTTACATAGTTATCTCTATTTTCTTTATTACATTTAGAGCAAATAAAATTATCATAACCTTGCGAAGTGCAAGTAGGACTTACATTTTTATCAAAGATATAATCATGTCCAAGTTCTTGAACAAAATTATCATCATAATAATTTTTACATCTATCGCAAGTGTGTCTAATGTAGCCTTTAGTATCACAAGTTGGAGAGTATGTTACATCACTATAAATATGACCTAACGCTTCAATTTCAAGTGTGTAAGTATCTCCACAATGACAAGTAAATGTCAATATACCTTTCTCTTCGCAAGTAGATGCTTTTGTAATGTTAGAAGTGTGAGAGTGTCCGAGTGTGTCAATATCTTTTGTATAATTTTCTTCACATCTAATACAATTAAAGGTTTCAATACCATTATCGGTGCAAGTTGGTTTAAGAGTTATTTCACTTGTAAATTTGTGACCTAATTCTGCAATTTCTTCAATGAATTTATCTGCACAAATTTCACAAATATGTGTTATTTCGCCTTTATCTAAACAAGTAGCTTTCTTTGTTATTACTCTTGTATAATTATGCTCGTGTGGTTCTGGCTGAGATACAAGTGCATCATATTGAGTTCTTGTAAGATAAATTGTGTTAATTACAGTAGTTAAAGTGTTTTCATAAAGCTCAATAGTGTCTTTTAAATCATCAATAGTTTGCTGTTTTTTAGCAACTTCTTTTTGCTTTTCAGCGAGTAATCTTTCAAGTTCAGCAAGTTCTAACTCACTAGCAGAAAGAGTTTCTTTATATCCAGCAAGGTCAGTTTCTAATGTTTCTATTTCAGACTTCATATTGTCAATTTTAACAAGTTTTTCTGCATTATCTTTTTCGAGTTCAGTTATCTTTGTGTTATAAGTTCTAATCATTTCATTAAGTTCAATAATTCTATCTTTATAATACTGAATCTGCATAAGTAATTGTTCAAGTTCATCAGGAGTTGCAGCGTCTGAATTACTTAATTTATCATAAGTTTTTTCAAGATTAGAAATGTTGTTATTATACTCATTTACAATGTTGTTATACTCAGTAACTTCTTCTTTTAAATTGTTAATAGTTTCATTTGTTGTATTGTAATCGTTAATTGTTTGATTTAAGTTTTGAGTTAATTCTTCAATATTAGTTTTAGTATTTTCAATGTTTTTGTTTAACTTTTCTATATTATTATTCATGTTTTTTATTTGATTTTGCAGTTTTTTTATCGTTTCAACACTTTCATTGTAAGACTTTGTTAAGTCTTCAAGTTGTTTAGTAAGCTCTTTGATTGTATCGTTAAGTTTTGAGCTATCATTTTCTAAACTTGCAATATCATCTTCTGTAAGATTATCAATGTCTTCACTTTCAACAATTTCATAGATTGTTAAAACTCTAGTTCTTAGGTTTTCAGCATCTAAATTATATTTTTCAAGTTCAGCATTTAATTTTTCAATTTCTTCTGATTTTTCCTGGTCTTCGTTTTCAAGCTCTGCAAGTAATTTTTTGATTTCTTCAATCCTTTTTTGATTTTCATCAATTTGATTTAATGTGTCTTTCACTTCATTAGTAATTGCTGTATAATCACTGTTTAATTTTTCTAGTTCTTCAGTTCTTTCAGTGTTTATATTCTCTAAATCATCAAGTGTTGTTTCCATATCTGCAACATCTTTTTCGAGCGTTTTAACAATGTCTTGATAATCCATTAAATCCTTTTGTAATTGTAAAAATCTATCTGCATCACTTACAAATAAGTCTTTAATTTTGTCTTTGTTTTGAACAGCGAAAACGCCAACAAAGGCAACACAAATAATAACTGCAAAGGTTATTATTAATTTTGTTATTCTATTCAATGTTAAATTTCTCCTTCATAAGTTAATAAATTTTTATTTAAGTTTTCGACTTTTTTAAGTTCTATTTCAAAATTGTTCTTGTTGAAATAACTGTTCCAAAGACCAACTATTTCATCTGAACAATTTGTTTTAATTTTCACATTTGTATGTGTTTTGTAGAATGTAAATTCTATTTGTATGGTGTCATCTGCAATTATTTCAAGGTCGCCTTCATCATCATAATTAGCAAACAAATAACTAAACTTATAAACAAATTTTGAGTCGTCATCTCCGATTGATAATTTAGTTATTTCACAAGGGTAATTATTGATATATGCTGCGTAATAATCGCCACTTCCTATCTTTAAAATTAGTTCTTCGTCCTTAGATAATTGATAAACACCTTTTTCATCTTTTGTTAAATTAAAGTTTTTAAAGTTAATCGTTAAATTATCTTTTTCCACTTTTGTATAGGTTTTGTTTGGGTCAATTAAGTCAGTTAATTTTCCGTGTATTCCACCACTAGCAGAATAGTATTTATTAATCTGTCCATAACTGAATATTCCAGATATTACTAAAACAAGAAATATAGGTATACCAAACACCCATCTCATAAATTCATACTCAGCCATGAGTGTAAATACTGTGATAACAAGAAATACTACAATTAAAATAATTATTAAATTCATAGCATCTCCACCTATAAGTAAATCAAGCATTGTTCACCCCCAAAGGTAAATTATTACCACTTGAATCTGTGATTTTATAAATATAGAAATTACTTATTTCACCTAAATCAAAACCACCATAAGTAACATTTAGCTTTTCTAAATCAATCTTGATGTTTAGATAAATCGAGTTATAGTTAGCATAGTTTTTTATAAATGTTTCTTTAAGTTTAAATACATAGTTTTCTGTTCCTTCGATTGGTTCATAAGCTAAATCACTTTCAGTAACATTTACTAAAAATCTTCCTGCTTCGTAATCTTCCATAACCGATTCATCTGAGCCATAATTCATATTTCCTGCAAAAGCATTAAACATAGAAGCTTTAGAAGTAGATAAATTAGTGTTATTAATCTTTACTTTAATTTTCATAAAAGTAGAAAATTGTGTATAAAGATTTACACTTTCATCTGATTGAGCATTAATTAACGTATAAGTTTTGTCCTGCTCGTTATATTCATAAAAGTTTAAGATATTAGGAACATTATAATAGAGTTCTTGATTTGAACCTGCTGGAAGTGAAAGCATTGCATTTCCAATACATTCAATAAAGTAGGTTAAGTCTAATGCTCTAAAATAATTTGTATCGATTACATGATGAACAACAGTATTCCACTTTGGTTGTGTTTGAAGAGTCTGAGATGATGAACCTACCTGTGTTAAATTTGATGTGTCTATATGGTCTTGATTTGCAATATTGTCGTAGTCTTTGAAGGTCATACCATAAACTTTTCCACCCATTTCAATCTTGAAATATTCGTTTCCGTCTTGAAGATAAGTAGACCTTGTTGAAGTATTAAACTCACTATCTAGCGAAGAATATTCGTAAAAATCAAAATTGTTATAGACTTTATTTGTTGATATAACATTATTAATTGTCTGATATAATTTACCTTTAACAAAGAATACTGTTGATACAGTTGCATCTCCATTTACCATAGGTTCATAGTCTTTAACGCAGTCGGTTTTAAGTTCTTTTGAGTAAGTTCCATTAAAAATATCACTATCTCTAATAGTCTTATTAGGGTCATTTAAGATAAGCTGAATACCTGATGAAAATGTTGCTGTTTTGTTTTCGTCAGTGAAGTAATTAAACTTAAATTCAAGTGCGTTATTAAATAGTTGAACTTCACAAAACGGTATACCACTTTCGCCAGATTCTGCACCTGCAACTTGCAAATCCGATATATAAAATGTATTATTAATGGATTTATCCTTTGCAAAAAAGTGCAAAAATAGATACCAACCATCGAAAATCACCCCTAAAAAGCCCATTATTACTAAAATACTTAGAAATATTACTTTAAATATCTTCATTGTTCTCCTATTAATTTTTTAAAAAAAGCACTACCTTAAAAATTATTAGTAGTGCTTTTTTTTTCGACTTTTAATTATTTTTTAGTTTCTAATTTTTCTTTGCTAAGGTTAATTTTGCAAGAGAGATAAATGCCTTATCTCTAGGGAAGAAATCAAAGACATCATCTTCAATTCTAAGTGCAATGACATCATAATTTTTTCCATCCTTAGTAACTCTAGGTTCAATGTTTACCTTGCAATTTTCAGCACCTACAATTTTCATCATTTCAAATTGTGACTCGCTTAAAAATAGCTCTACTGATTTGTCAGCTACACTTGTAACAGACAAGACATAATATTCTCTTTTTGTTGTTTTACTGATTTTTTTGATAATTTCAAATTTCTTGATATAATTTTTTTCGTTAATAATTTCGTTCATATTTTTCTCCTTATTTTTAAATTTTTTATTTTCCGATTCTTCTTGAAATTGCTGTTGCTTCAGGTTTCGACTTTCCTTGATTTAAAGCATTTTTATATTTGTAAGCACCAGCATGATCGCTTTGGCATTGAAGATAACCTGAGCGAAGACCTGCTTCATAATCTGTCAACTCTAAACCTTCCTTAGGTCCATGTTGGTGGACTTTAGCCTTTCGCTCATTTGCATAATCTCTTGCCCTTTTATTTGGAACTCTCCAACGGCGTTCCCTTACCTGTGTAACTTCTTCTTTATTTTTAGACATATTTTCTCCTTATAATTGAATTAATTTTTTTATTTGTTTAACCTAAATTAGGTTTAATTGTTTGTTACATTTGTAACTATTAAGTTGTAGTTGTAATCTCATCAAGAACTTCAAAACAGATTGTCTTTTGCGATAACTCGTAGGTGGCCACCATTACTGAATTCAACGCTGTAACATCGTTTATTGTTTTGTCCTTGCCTTATTGATTACAGTTGCAGTATAAAACAAATTTTTAATTTATTGTACACACGAAAAAAAAGTTAAGTCGCAATTTTAACAACCTGAGTCACATTTTTAAAAACTAAAATCACACATTTAATAGCCTTAGTCACATTTTTAATTTTTTTATCGCAATTTTAATTAAAAAACATTAAAAAAAGATAGGTAAAAACCTATCTCTACGGTATTTTTAAATAAAAATCTTAACTAAGAATTAAACTAGTACTATATTTATTATATGTTTTCATTAAGCAAAAAATCTACAAGATGAACTATCTTTATACCATTAATATTACCACTTGCATAATCATCAAGGGTAACAAGCATTTTTGGAAAATGGTCTTTTATTTCCATAAGGTTTGCTATTTCTCTATCAGATTCCTTTGGAAGTTCGCGACAAACTTGAATGTAAAGTTTGTCATCTCTTTTTGTCGCAACAAAATCTATTTCTTTATCTGCATTCTTTCCTATATAAACATCATATCCACGACGTTTAAGTTCAAAGAATACAAGATTTTCAAGCATTGAAGCTATACTTGTTGGACTAAATCCATACAAAGCATATTTAATTGATTGGTCAGCAAGATAAAATTTCTCTTGTGTTTTTAATATATTTTTACCTTGTAGGTCATATCTTTTGCAACGATAAATTACAAATGCTTTTTCTAACCATTCTAAATAGTTATAAATTGCTTCAACAGATATTGTTCTTTTTTCAGATTTTAAAAAATTTACTATTGAATTAGCAGAGAATGTTTTACCAACATTTTCAACTACAAATCTAACAACACGATTAAATAAATCTATATTTGAAATAGAATGTCTATTAGTAATATCTTTTACAACAACTGAGTTATAAATATCTTCCACAATCCCATATGCTGATTTTTCATCAAAATTGCAACTAGCAACCAAAGGAAAACCACCTAAACGGATATAATCTTTTAAATGTTCTTTGTCTGATTTATTAGAATTGTTTTTGAATTCCAAATATTCTTTAAATGAAAGAGTATAAATAGGTATTGTTATATATCTACCTGTAAGGTAAGTAGATATTTCACTGCTCATTAGTTTAGAGTTAGAGCCTGTTACATATATGTCTGTGTTATAATCTTCTAGTAAAGTATTAACTACTTTTTCCCAGCCAGTTATTTCTTGAAGTTCATCAAGTAAAAAATAATATTTATTATTGTCAACCATAAAAGATTTTAATTCTTCATACATTTTCTTTGATGTAAATGATTTATCATAATCTTCATTTGTATACTTTCTTGTGATTATATGTTTTTCATCAACTCCCCTAGAAACAAGTTCTTGTTTTAGCATTTCTAAGATTGTTGATTTTCCACATCTTCTTATACCAGCAAGAATTTTAACCAATTTAACATCTATAAAAGGCTTTAATTTTTCTAAATAATTTGGTCTTATTATCATAATATTTCTCCTTTAATTAATCAAATACTATCAAAAAACTTCTTATTTTGCAATAGTTTTTATGGAATTTCCGTAAAAACTTTGTAATTTTACAAACTTTTTTGGTTGATTTTATTTTTTATCTTATATTATGCTATTTTATCATATTTAAAACATCAATTTCAAAATTTAATGACTAAAATGTAAAACAAAAAGACAATGACTTTTATCATTGTCTTTTTATATATTTCTTTTTATTAAAATTAAGCACATTGTTTATTTAATAAAAAATAATCTTCAATTTTATCTAATGTTTCTTCTCTAAGTTTGAAAAGTTCTTTATCTGTTACTTTAAAAAATATTTTAAGGATATTATCTTTTATATCTGAAACTAGTAAAAGTTTATATCTCATATAATCATATAATGTTAATTCGTAGAAGACTTGAAAATATTTGTTCTCTAATTCTTTATATCCTTTTTCTTTATTTTTAATTATTTGTAATTCATTTTTTATTTGTTCTCTTAAATTATTTCTCATATTATATTCTCCTTATATTTAACTTGCTTTTTCTTCATTATTCAATTTTTTATAAAAGTAATCAACTAAAATTTTATTTTGTTGAAACACATAGCTTTGAGATGAACCAAGCTCATTAGCTAAAGATTGTTGAGTGTGATTGTTAACATATAAACCAATATATATGTCATATAATTTTGGCTTTAACTTTTTCGCTAATAAGTTGTATTTCTCGGTTAATTGAAACACATCATTAATGCCTGTATTTCCAAAATTGACATCAAATTTTTTCTTTCTTGAATAGTAATATTTAATATTGCTTAAATCTTCTTTAATCTCATTTATTGTTTTCATTTAAAATTCTCCTTAAATTACAAAAATAAAAAGCCACTACAAAATAGAAACCAATTTATTAGATATGGTTCACTATTCGTAGAGGCTTTTATCCTTTTACACGAATCTTACCTACACGGCAGTGACTAAAGATTTATTATATGGTGTTGTTTCAACCCAACTTTAATTTACTATGTAGACGATATTTAATTGTTATTTATTGTTGTGCTAATAATATTTTAATTAATTTCTGGTTTGAGCGTTTATTCTCTATGACTGTTGAATTACATTTTGCACATTTTCCTGTTAGTGTGCCATTTTTGTAAATTACACCATTCATAAAGTTGAAACATTCTGGGCATTTAATAGTTATTGTTTTTCTTCCATTATAATTATTATTTTCCAAAATTTTCACCTCCTTACATATCCCTAAATATAAAAGATTGTATTTAATAAACTTCAATGTATGGTTGGGAAATCCTATACCAAAATCTATTACTTTTATATTCCGTAAGCACCAATAAACAAACGGGGAGTTTATTGAATGTCTTAAACAATGTCTTTAAGAATTTTCACTGCTACACCTTGAATTACAATGTTATCAAAGAACATATCTTCCATTTCATCATTTTCAGGGTGTAATCTAACTCTCTTATTATCCTGGTCAAGATAATATCTTTTTAATGTTGCTTCATCTTCCACTAACGCTACAACAATTTGACCTTCTTCGGCAGTATTTTGTTTTCTTATAATGACATAGTCTCCTGAGTCTATTCCAGCATTAATCATACTATCACCTGTGGCTTTTAAGATAAAAAATTTACCTTTACCAAGTAGTCTTGTAGGAATTGGAAGATAAGTTTCTATATTCTCTTCGGCTAACAATGGCGTTCCACAGGCTACTGTTCCAACAAGGGGAACATTTGTTGTTGCAGTAGATAATTTCATCATAGACGGAGTTTTTATACCATAAGTGCAACCATCATACGAAATCATACCTTTTGATTGCATTTCTTTTATATAGTTCCAAACACAAGTTTTTCCTATATTTAAGTAATCTCCTATTTGTTGCATAGACGGAGTTAAACCTGTCTCAGCATACCTTTCATCTATAAACTCAATTATCTTATTCATTAATTCTGGACTTTTACTTCTCATAAGATATTCTCCTTTTGTATCGTGAACATTTATTCACGAATAAGCACATTATATACAAAAGGAAATTATTTGTCAAGCACCAAAAATTATTTTTTTAAAATTACTTTCAAATCCCTTTTTTGTTATTTATATTTCATACTTTTGTCTCCTTATTTTTATTTGCAGTTTCATAATAAACAAAAATTTTTAAAAAGTATATCTAAAAAGTTGGGATAAACTTAACCAAATATGGAATAATTCTTGCCTTACTTAGCCTAGACTTGGCATGAAGTTGGGATAAAGTTGGACTGAACTTAATCTAAGTTGGGTTAAACATAAACAAAGTTGGGATTTTTATTACAACAAATCTCACTTATCTTTTTTTTGTTTTGGGTTTTTAGTCTATCACAAACAGCCCTTTTCGCCAAAGCGAGAAAAATTTAATACATATTTAAAATGTAAGAACTTATATAAAATTTTCTCAAAAAAATATGTGATGTTAGGACTTTGGTTTCAATGTCTGTTTGTAATTAAGTTTGGTTGTAAAAAAAGATAAGTGAGGTGAGATTATGAACTTAATAGAATTTGTGTATTTTTGAGAAAAAATAATTAAAAATGTGCTAAAAAGTATTAAATTTGTGACTATAAGTGTTAAAAATGTGATTTTAGTTGTTAAAAATGCGTATTTAGTTATTTTTTGTGCGACTCTAATTTTTCAATTTTAATTTATTGTAGAAATAGAAAAACTTGGAGGTGATTAGATGAACACAAACGAATTTAATACAAAAGATTTAATTGAAATGGAAGTTAATAGGTTGTCTAATAAATATGGTAAAGACTATTTGGATTGTGATGACATTATAAAAATCACAGGTCTTGGAAGAAATAATGTTAGAACACTTATGAACAATCCTAAATTTCCAACAACAATAATTGGAAGAAGAAAGGTAGTTAGTTTAACTAATTTTGTAGTTTGGCAATTTAACAACAAATAAAAATCGAAGGAGAATTAATGAAAAATACAAAGATAAAGAAAACATCAACAAGAGTAAATAGAGATAAAGGAACAGGTACTATTTATCAAAGAGGTCCAAGTTCTTGGACTGGATATGTTAGATATAAAAAAGATGGAAAAAATTTAAGAAAATATGTCTCAGGAAAATCATATGCAGAAGTTGCGAAGAAATTATCAGAGATAACAGGTAAAATTCAAAGTGGGTGCTATGAAACAATATGTGAACACACATTTGGAGAACTTATGTTTGAGTGGCTTATGGTATTTAAGAAAAGCTCAGTATCACCTAGAACATTTGAAAATATTATTAGAAATTTTAAACTACATATTGCTCCCAAAATTGGAAATATGAAATTAGAAGAAATAGATTCCTATGTGGTTCAAAAGATTATAAATGATATGCAAGACAGAGAATATGACAATGATACAATTAAAAAAATTAAATTTAGCATTGGGCAATTTTTCGATTATGCAATAGATAACAAATGGGTTAATAATAATCCAATAAAAAAAGTAACAGTCAAAAAATATGATAAAAATATTAATGATAGTAATGATTATAAAGCATTAACTCCAGATACTAGAATTTTATTTTTACAAAAATTAAATGAAAATGAAGCAGGTTTTATAAAGCCATTATCTATATTGTTATTATTTGCAGGACTTAGGTCAGGCGAAGTTATTGCTTTGAAATGGAAAAATGTTAATTTTACAAATCACACATTAAAAGTTGAACACGCAATTACATTAGTTCCAAAATTTGATGAAAATGGAGATGTTAAAGGTAGAGTTACAGTTTTAAGCACAACAAAAACAGCTTGCTCAGTTCGTGAAATTCCTGTTCCAGACATTGTAATGTCATCTTTATTAGAATGGAAAGAACATCAAATAAAAAGACAAATGGAAGATATTCATATTACAGGAGATATAACAAGTCCAAATGCTTTTATATTTGCAAATGATGATGGAAGTGTTAGAACTTATTCAGGCACTCGTAAAATATTTAATAAATTTATCAAAAGAATTGGTCTAAATAATTATAATATACGATTTCATAGTCTTAGACATACATTTTCAAATATGTTATTTGAAATAAATGAGAACCCAAAAGCTATACAACAACTACTAGGACATAGAGATGTAAAAACAACAATAACAGTTTATAATTCAGTTGATAATGAGTATATTAGAAATACAACAAACAAATTGAATGAAAAAATAAAAGAAACAGTTTATCTTGCTGAACAAAAACATAGAGAAGAAGTAATTGAAAAAGAAAAAGAAGAAACTAAAAATAAAATCTCTTCTTTAGACGATGATGATTTTGATGACCTTTTAGCTCAATTAATGTTAGAAAGAAAAAGAAGAAAAGAGAATAAAAGATAAGAAATGAGAAAGAGAAATCTTTCTCATTTTTCATTTGAATTTAAAAATATAACTTGTAGTCAATTGTAGTCAAAATAATAAAATAGATAAAATTTGACTACAATTTTATTTAAAATTTAGATAAATAAAAATGTAATAGTTGATGCAACATACTTGTAGTCAAATAATTAATAATTGTAAACCACTTGTAGTCAATTGTAGTCAAAATAGGTAATTTTAGGTAATTTTTAAAGGTTTTAAGCAATTATTTGTATTGTTATGAAAGTATAAGTATGTTTTAAAAAATAATTGTAGTCATTTAGTTACAAAATTGTAGTCATTAAATTTTAGAATAGAAATTTATAATTTTTTATAAAAAATAAAAATCCTTGTAAACTCTGATAAATTCAGTATTTACAAGGATTAAATTATGGAGCTAATGGCGGGGATCGAACCCGCGACCGCCACCTTACCAAGGTGGTGCTCTACCACTGAGCCACATTAGCATATATTAAATTTTTAGTGTTTTTTTGATGTTTTTAAGTAGTTAAAAAATAGCCTATTTTCGTTTTACCAAGGTGGTGTGATTACAACTTGAGCCACATTAACATTTATTCAATTTTGTTTATACTATAACCTTGATTAATTTATTAATATTAAAATTAATACCATCTAACTATATTATATTCCTAAACAACAAAAATAATATATCAAAAATTGATTAAAAAGTCAATTATACTTTATAATTTTTATAAAATATTTTATCTATATTTTTATCACCTATTTATTACTTTACTTTTTGATTAATTTTATTTTTCTTTTTTATATATAATTTTCTTATTTTAATAATAAATTAACAATTAAATAACATTAAAAATGTAAATTTTTAACAAAATATCTATATTTATTACATTTTTATTAAAAATTATCTATTAAATTGAATATTCTATTTAAAATATATATTATTTTATCTAAATATAAATTTAAAATTGTATTTATTAACAATAAATCAAGTTAATTTTACAATATAAAAAGATTAGCATTTTGCTAATCTTTGTATTTATTTCTCAAACTTAATTTTTTGTATTTTATTTATTTAAATATTAATGATAATCTATAACATTTTCAAATTTCATAATTCTTTCATATAAATCTTGATATTCAACAATATAGTTCCTTATCATTTTTACATATTCATCAAAATTATGATTTTTAAAACTAGGCGAAGTTTTATAAACCACATGAACTTTTTGAATTTGTTTTATTTTTCCATTTATTTCGTTTATTAAAACTCTCGCCCTGCCATCAGTCTTAATTTTTTTATATCTAGACATAGCACTAGCAATATCTTCTAATTTCTTAATAACATCTGGAATAATTGTTTCTAAATCTTCAAGAGTTGTCATAATCTTTCTCCTAAAATATAAAATATTGTAAATTTTATAATATTTATATTAAAATTATACATTTTTATATATTTTTATATTTATTTAATAATTTCTTTATCATCAATTTTATGTTGAACTGATTTTTGAATTTCTCTTCCCTCTATCGCCATCTTATTTTCGGCTTGTTCATTAAATATTGATGCGGCGATTACTTTAGAAAGAGTTGTGTAATAATTTGCTGTTTCATTTATCTGTTTTTTATCAAGTGCTGGATAAGATTTTTTAAGCATATTGTAAAGACAATTTTCAAAAGTTTCAACCGGAATTGTTTTTGAATGTTTAGAATACTTTTGATAAAATGTTTGTTGCTCTTTTCTTGTAATTTTTTGTGCTTGTAAAATCTTAGTTGCATCATAAGAGTCTTGAGATGGAATTTCTTGATAATTAAATGAGTTATACTTAAACGCATCATTAATTGAATACATAAAGTTTCCAAAACCTTTACCATTAGGAAAACTTTCGTTTTTTGCATCCCAGCAAGCATCGTTCATATAAGTTCCCTTTATGCCATACTTAGGATCATTAATGGTTATCAAATTTTGAAGATGAGCAAATCCACTAATTGGATATTTATTCACCATTTTTGCAGTTCCCTTTGGTTGATGTGGTTTTAAAACTGACTCAATAGTTTGTGCCTCAAGTCCTGGCATATTAAGTTTATCAACAACTGCTTTTATAAACTTTGCATAGCCTACACATACAATATCTTCAGAGTTTAAAAGTCCAACAATACTTCTTGGCGCAAGTGGGTCTTCAACATTTTCTTTATAAGGAAATTGCGAAGTTAAATATAAATGAATATAAGCCATTGCTTCATAAGGAGTAAAGTTTTGCATTTTTATAATATCAACAAGCGAATTAATTTCTTCGTTAGCATTTATTACTTGAGAAAGAGTCCACGAACTGTTTGGGTGAAGTGGGTCTTCCATAAATCTAAGTTGATTCATTTTATTTGCTTGAAGATAAGTATTAAGAGCAAGAAATGTGTTGAGCAAATTTTGAGTAAAGAGCATATCTACATGTTCTTTCTCGTTGCCAATTTTTGAATAACCTGAAACAAAAAGATTAAGTGGCAAATCTAATGCTTTTGCCTTTTTTATTAAACTCTCAATATGACTAAGTTTAATATTTTCATTTTTCATTTTATCAACTTCAATAATAACATTGAAACCATTTTTTGTGTAATAATAAAGGTCAATATAAATTTGAAGCCTACCCATTTCAAATGGACTCATATTTTCAACTTGTATTTCAAGTTCTTTAATCTTTTCTTCGTCAGAATTTTCTTCTTTAGGTTGTTCGTCTTGACTTTGAACAACTTCATCATTTAAAAGATTCTTTTCATTTAGTTGTTCGTAAATTGTTTTTTCAACTTCTGGACTATTTATTTCATCTTCTTCTTCATAAATTTCTTTAATTGCTTGTTTAGTATTGTCATTTAGTTCAACTTCTTCTTCATACTCTTCTTCCATTTGTCTTCTATAAGCCTCTTCAATACGAGGATCATCTGGGTCAAACTCCCCCATTTGGCTTTTTAAAAGACCAAGTAAATGTTCTCTTGCTTCAACAATCTCTTTTAAAGAAGAATTCGCTGCATTTACATAACTAAATTCATACATAGTTTTTACCTCTTGATTTTATATATTAATTTAATAATAAATTAATTAACTAATTACTAGAAATATTATAAAATAATATTTAGTTATAGTCAAGAGTCATTTTTAATCTTTAATAATTTATGTAATTTCATTTTATTATTTTTTTTTATAAAATTAATATTCAAAATAAAAAACAAGCAAAGTGTTACAATGCTTGTTTTTTTATTTTATTAGTTTTTTATATTTTCTATTCCATACCCATTTCAACTTCGTATTCTGGGATATGTTTAGATTCTCTTACTTCCTTTGGTGCTTTTATTTGTTCCATTTCAACAGGTGTTTTGAGTGGACTTACTTCATTTGGAGTTTTGAGAGGTTCCATTTCAACAGGTGTTTTAAGTGGACTAATTTCATTAGGAGTTCTAAGTGGTTCAACCTCTATAACTCTTTTAAACTTTGGAGCAACATTAACATTCTTTAAAACTTGAGTTGGTTCTGTTGGTTTAAAATCATCACCTTCTTGTTCAAGTGATAATGTTCTCTTTAAATCTACTGATTCAATTGATAAAATATGAACATTAAACTCTTTATTTACATAAGAAATAAAATCTTCAACATCTACTTTTTTAAGTGGTGCATATTGAAGATAATGTTCAATAGCAAAGTTTAAAATCTTTCTAATATCAACATTTTGTATAGTTGTTTCAAGATATTTTACATTTCTAAACTCAGCACAAACACCTGTCTTTTTGTGAGGGTGAGTTTCAAGATTTGTATGATCAAAATAACACTCATGGTAAGGGAGTTTTTTTCCAAAACCTTCACTTTTATTTATAGGATATTTGTTTTTATCAATGTTATTATAATTATCCTTAAGATTTTTTTTATTCTTATCAATATTTGAAAAATTATTATTTCTATTATTCATAAATTTTTCTCCTTACTGTTATTTTAACATATTTTGAAACATTTGCAATACCTTTAAATAAAATAATTTAGATTTTTAGATTGTTTAATTTATTTATTGTTAGGTGGCTAACCTCCTACAACCCCCACAAAGGTTCGTAACCTATGTAAATTTTATTTTTTATAAAATTAAAATTTGGGTGAGTTTTATTCTTGTCAGAACTCTTACGTGTTTTGCCTGACCCCTACATAATTTATTCATTATAAATATAAAATTTACAAGACATCTAATTACAAGGAATTATTATTTTTTAATAAATTATAATGTAAAAAATGTTTTAATTATTAAATAAAATTACAATTTTATAAAATTTTAATGAATTATTATTAAAAATTAACTTTATTTTGATAATTTATATTGTATTTTTATTTAATATTGTTATTTTTTATCTTAATCTTATAAATATATACATTATTAACAAATTTCAAAACAACAATTTTAGTAAGGTAAAATAATTTTCTTCTGAGTTTAGAACTATATCAAAAGTCTTATTAAGTGCATCAATAGTTGTAATTTTTTCATCAATAAAAAGACCAATAGATAAAACATTTTTATTAAAATCACTTACCATATTAATATCCGTTGTTTGATCTCCAATTAAAACGACATTATTTCTTGCATTAATTTTATCTAATATATCATTTGGAAAAACAACTTCATTTTTATTTAAACTATGAATAAGTCCATCTCTAATTTTATCAAACTTTCCGTCTTTAAATTCTATAAAATTACTTGCTATGTAAATATTATCAAACAAACAATTATTACGCATTAAAAACTTCTCAATAACATTGCCCACCCCTGCACTAATTATAATGAGTGGAATATTATGTAAATTTAAAAACTCTAAAAATTCAAAAACCCCGTCTCTAAGTTCAAGTTCTTTAGTTGTATTAATAATGTCGTTAAAATCTTCTTCACTCACATTATATTTTTTGAAAAGTTCTAATAATTTAACAGTCCATTCCTGCATTAAAATCATTTTCTTTTCAGGGTCAAATTCTTCATCAATTTCAATAGGTCTATAATAATTAAAAAGATTTTTACGCTCTTCACTATAAGAAATTGGAAGTCTTCCACTAAGCGCAAATACTGACCAAGAAGAGTTACTTAAGCCTTTTGTTATAGTCTTATCAAAATCTGCAACAATATAAACATTAGACTTTTCTTTAAATGGTAAAAAATCTATATCACGATTAAAAAACATTTTCGCTCCTTATTAAAAATTATCTTTAATCACCTTTGCAAGTTTTTGTGCAAGAATCATATGACTTTCTTTTGTTAAATGCACACAGTCTACACCAACTTTTAAATCATCATTTTTAACATAAATAAGATTTTTATTTTCAAAATATTTATCACATAGTTTTATAAGTTCTCTGCACTTGCCTACTGCATTTTTATAGTTTCCACAACTCTCTTTTCCTGCATTTTCACCAACAATTGGCACACCACAAAGAATAAGTTTTGGTGAACTTCCATCAATTTGTGATTTAAAATTTAAAATAAAATCAACAAACTTATCAAGCATTGAAACAATCTCGCTTGCTGAGTTTTCAAAAGAATCTTTGAGTTCATTAGTTCCAAGCATTAAAATCACAATATCAATTTTATCATGAGAAAGCATACAAGGTTTAAGATAAACATAACCTTTTCTTCCATCTTTTCCTGGTCTAGTATCCTCCGTAAAAAGTGTTCTTGAATTAAGACCTTCTTCAATTATCTCAAAATCCTTACCTAAAGATTTTTTTAGAAGCCTTGTCCAGCGCTCATTTTCACCATATCTTTGATGGTCAGTTCCTGAAATATATCCCCAAGTGTTTGAATCTCCATAGCACAAAACTCTTTTCATACTCTCTCCTTTTATTTACTTTTACCTTTTTATTTTATCATTATTTTTACTGTTTATAAAGCATCTTGATTATAAAAATTTTAAATATAAAAATCAAAACAATATTAATTATTATTTTTATATTAAAAAAGATATTCAAAATAGAATATCTTTTTATTTGTTTTATAGTTTTTTTATTAATCTTCCTCTTCTTGTTCTTCTTCACAAAGTCTGTCATAAACTTCAAACACATCATCAATAACATTTTCACTAACAACGAGTTTTAAATACTCATTTCCATTTTTATCAGCCTTAATTTCAAAAACTAAACCTTCGTCTTCACCAACACCGTCTATTGGTTTTATTGGTTTTAAAATTGCATAAGTATCAGCCTTAAGTGGAATAAGAGCAATTTGTTCAAAACCAATCATTTCGCCTTTTTCTGAATAAAGATAAATTGGATCATTATTAGTTTCATCAAAAAGTTTATCAACAGGATTTTCAGTTTCTTCAATTCCCTTTTCCTTCATTATTTCATTTAACTCTTCTGCCATTTTCAAAACCTTTGCTTCTTCATCTAAATTGCTATTTTTATTTTCCATAAAATTAATCTCCTATTTTTTACAAATTATTTAATACCAAACTTTAAATTAAATCTAAATTTTATTTTATCAATTATCGCACATTTTTATTTAACAATTATATCATCTATCTTTGGTTTACTTTCCACGAATTCTTTTTTATTTTTGTCAAGTAGTTCATAAAATCTATTATATATATTTTTTATACCATTTTCATCATACACAAATGTTAATTGACAATTACCCACTATAAATTTAAATGAATCCTCGTCAAATATATTTTCATCTTCAATCAAAAGCACAAAATAAACATTTCTACTTCTTGAAATAGTAACAAATCTAACTAAATCATTTTCATTTACTTTTGTAAAATCATCAATAAATACAAAGAGTGATTTAAATGCAACATAATTAACAGTAGACCTTGATTCTAAAAGTTTCACCATTAATCCATTAAATTTTTCGTTATCACTTACTTTAACATAAACGGATTCTTCGTTAAAATTTAGATCCTCAACATCTAATTCTTTTAGTTCTTCACTTTCAAACTTATTACCAAAATATAATACAGATGGATTATTTTTTGCAGTTTTACAAATATTTAAAACGCTAGTTAAATAATCATAATATGAGTCAACTTTTTCAATATTAAATTTAGTTTCTTTATCTTTTAAAAAAATACTATTTCTCAAAAAATCATAAAAATAATAATTCTTATCATCTGAAAATAAATAGTTTCCAGTAATATCATTTTTCTCTAGTTTTTTTATAGCAATTTTTTCACATTTCATAAAATACTCCCTTTTATAAAGTTTCTACTAATATAATATTATATATTTTAAAATATCTCAAACAAAATTAAGTATATAAAAATACTAAATTGATTTTTTAAAAAATACTAATTATAATAAAATTATTACATCTTAAGGAAAATATTTTATGACATCAATAGCAAGCGAAACAGCAATAAAACAAATGAAAGAAAAAGAGAATTTTGACAAACTAACTTTTTATTTTTATTTTGAATATAATATTATTTTTAAATCAAAAAATCCAAACATATCAAACTTTGGATATGCAAAACTATCTCCAAAATTAATAGCATATTACTCACTACCAAACAGGGAACTTTACATTTTAGATAATGAAATTATTACTAGTCAAATCTTTAATAGTTTTTTAAACTTTATTAAAATATCACCTAAACTATCTAAAAGAGAAATTAAAGAGAAAAATGGAATAAATATTAATATAAAATGGGCAAAAAAAATTAAATATTTATTTAAGAAAAAACCACAAATCGAAAAAACAAAAGATTATTTAATTAATCTTTTTAAAGAAAACAACTTAATTAAATAAACAAAAAAAAATCACGAAAAGTGCAAATGAATTTATATTTTATTAAAAACTTGCTCTTTCTGTGATTTTTTAGTTATTTATATGTTTTTATTTTTATTTATTTTTTCGGTTGTAACACGCCAAAACTCTACAATTAATTATATTACAATATTAATAATTTTATAATCCTAAAAGTTCCTTTTTCTTTGAATCAAATTCTTCTTGAGTAATTGCACCAATATCTAATAACTCTTTTAATTTTTTTACTTTTTCATATTCATCTTCTACTATAACAACAGTTGATTGAACCTCTGTCCCTTCACATATTTTTTTATCTTTTTTCTTAAATAAATTACCAACCTTTTCTTTTCCTTTTAAAAATAATGATTGTTTTTTATCTTTATATTCAAATTCTTCTATTTTTAAAATATCATTTTCATCAATCGCATCTACAATTTCAATATCATTAAAAAAATCCTCTTCAGTATAATTAAAATTCGCCTCTTCTAATGTATTAAGCAGTCTTGTTGCCATAGGTTTCATAGAAAAAAATGTCATTGTCCCTGCGATAAAACCACCCACTACTGGTATTACTTTATGAAAACAACCAGCAATACTTTTTTTTGTAACTTTGATTCCTATACTTTTACCAATTTGTTGAATAATTGGATACCAAAAAGTTTTTGTTAATGCTTTTTGTGGTAACTTTTTAAGTGTTGTTTTTGCAATTTGAGTTGATAATAACCTTACACCTGCGGAAGCACCTGAAACACCAAATAAAACACCACAATATAATATTAATTGATTTCTTATTTTTTCTTCATCAACTTGACCATCTTTCCATAAGTCAGTTGCACCATAAATATATGTCAATTCCTGAGCAAGTCTTAATGTCATAGCATAAAATTGAAAAATATCACTTGGAATTGTTGCAGCAATAGCAAGACCACCTGGAATACCCATTGCAAAAGAAGCCAATGAAGATTCTGATGTCCTTGTTAAAATTAATTTTTCTGCTATTTTTCTAAGTTTTTTTTCATCAATACCAGCATCAACTGGACCTTTATCAATAACAACTTGAATATCATCTACTTCTTTTTTAAAAATATTACTCAAAAATTCATCTCTATCAACCTTTACTCCTGGAACTTTTATAACATGAGTTATAATACTTTCAAGAGCAACTTCCTTTGTCATTTCCGATGTTTCACTTTTTGACTTATCTATAACTTTTTTATCTTTTGTATCATTGTTAATTATTTCCATTTCTTGTTCATTATTAGTTAAATTATTATCACATATAGTAAATTCATTTTCATTTATTTCTATATTATCCTTTACTATTTCTACTTCGTAGGTTTCGTTGGTATTCATCTCAAATTTCTCCTTTTGTTTTTATTTATAGTTTTTATAATTAAAATTATTAGATTTATTCTCATTATAATTTTTTTATTGATAAATTGTAATTATACAATAAAATATTTATTTTTTATAATAAAAAATGCGTCAACCAAAGCCGACGCATTGAAAAACGCAAACTCCGATTGTCGCTCAACAAAACCAAAATAGAATAGGCATTTTATGCACAACTATTTAGTGAAGTTTACATTTTTCACAAATTCCAAAAATAATTGTGCCAAAAAAACAGGTATATAAAAATCAAAATACCTTTAATTCTATTTATTCAGTTTTGTTGAGCAATATTATTTTACCACGAAAGCAATATTTTTTACAAATGCAGTTATTAAGTTTTTATTAATTTTTATGCTAAAAAAATTAAAATTGAAAATTACTATAAATTTATTTTACAAATTTTCAATTACTTATTTTATATTTTATTAAAACAAAAATAATCCTATGATTATAGGTTTTACCCACATTCATAGGATTTTTTTTGTTTTAATTATATTTTATTTTTTTAATTGAACTGTAGTTGATTTTGATGTTGTAGTTGTTTTTGGTGCAACTGTTGGTTGTGATGCAGGAGTAGTTGGTTCTTTTGCAAAGTTTGTTGTTTCTGTAAGCGATGCAATAAGTCCTGTTACATCTTGGATATTTGATGGAACAATAAGTTTTGTTGCTTTTCCGTTTGCAACTTTTTCAAGTGCTTCAAAGCCTTTGATTGTTAAATAACCATTTGTTGGATTTGCTTCATTTACAAGTCTAATCGCTTCTGCTAAACCTTCTGCTTCTTTTTCAAGTGATGCTTTTGTTGCTTCTGCTGCTAAAATTTTTGCTTCCTTGTCTGCTTCTGCTCTAAGTATTTTACTTTGCTTTTCACCTTCTGCAACTAAGATTGCACTTTGCTTTTCACCTTCTGCCATTAAGATTGATTCTCTTCTCTCACGTTCTGCTCTCATTTGTTTTTCCATCGCATCACGAATATCTTTTGGTGGGAGAATGTTTTTAAGTTCTACACGATTAATCTTAATTCCCCAAGGATCAGTTGCTTCGTCTAAGATTTCTCTCATTTTTACATTAACTGTATCACGAGATGTAAGTGTTTCATCAAGTTCAAGTTCACCAACAATATTTCTAAGTGTTGTTGCTGTTAAGTTTTCAATAGCACTAACAGGTCTCTCTACTCCATAGGTATAAGCCTTTGGGTCTGTTACTTGATAATAAACAACTGTATCAATTTGCATTGTAACATTATCTTTTGTAATAACTGATTGTGGTGGAAAGTCTGCCACTATTTCTTTAAGTGAAACAAGCGGACCTGCTTTTTCAACTATTGGAAATATAAAGTGGATACCACAATTAATAACTCTATTAAATTTTCCTAATCTTTCAACAACTCTTGCATAAGATTGTTGAACAATTCTAACTGATGATATTGCAAAAATAATTAAAATTGCAACTACCACCAAAAGTATAACTCCTAATGGACTCATATTATTCTTCTCCTTTTTCTACTAAAAATTTATTGCCTTGAACTTCTACAATTTTTACTTTTTCGCCAACAGCAAAAGTTTGTTTATCTTTTGAAATAACTCTCCAAGAAACACCATTAATTTTAATTTCGCCTGGTTTATCTTCTGCAATTTCACTAAGAAGTGTATGAGTTGTTCCAATAACTGATTCTACATTTGTTTTTTCATTACTATCTTTTAAAAGTTTCTTACACACTGGTCTTAAAGAAGCAAATGACAATACTGCAACTACTAAAAATACAATAATTTGTATTACTTCACCGACTCCACAAAGTGCCAAAATAAATGAAACTAGACCACCAAATGTAAACCAAATACAAGCGAGTTCAACTGTTACAACTTCAGCAACTAAGGTTGAAAGTGTAACAACAGCCCAAATCCAAACCATAGAAAATCCTCCTTCGCAATTTTGATAATTATATTATATCTTTTATGCAAATTAATGTCAATTAATGATAAAATATTATTTATTTAATATAAAAAATAAAAAATGCAAAATTTTAAGAAAACTATTAATAAAATAATGGCTTTTTTATAATAATTTTATTCGTTTTGCGATTTTTTAGTAAATTGGTTATAAAGATACTATTAATACTTTGCCTAGTCACTATATTATTTTTTTTTTAATATAATTTAATTTTAGATATACATAAAATTAAAAATACTATTTTTAATTTATAAAGATTAAAATAGTTTTTAAGATTTTTAATTTTCACAAAAAAAATAAACGATATAAAATCGTTTATCTTTTTTATTTTATTTTTTTACTTCAAACATTACTGAGCCACAGTTAGGACACTTTGTATCATTTTCTCCAATTTGTGCGCCACAATATTCGCAGTATCTATTTTTTCTATCTCTTTGGTCTTGAACAATCTCTGCTCTTGTTTGTGCTTCTTGAGCCTTTGCTTGTGCTTCTTGAACTTCTGCTTCAGCCTTAGCATCTTCAATCTTTTGTTGTTTAATAGATTTTTTAATAACCTTTACAATTGAAAGAATAATAATCAAAACAATTAAACCAACAATACCAAATAAGATACCAATGCCAACTTTATTAGTTTTTAATTTTGCCTTTGTTTCAGTAATTTCTTCATTAACATCTAAAATTAATTCATCACAAAAGTCAATTTTTTCATTATAATATTTTGTTTCATTTGTAAGTGCTAAGTCTTTATTAAAGTCTGTATTAATTGAGTAAACTTCGCCTTCAATTTCTGCAACTGCAACCTCAAAATAAACTTTATCATAACTAGGATAATCTACAATTTCATACTCACTATTTAATTTATTTTCAAGAACTATACTGCTATACATTGCATAAGTTGTAAAATGCATCATTGATGAGCCTGCACCACCAATAAGTTTTTCTTGTAAAGTTTCAGGTAAATCTTCTCCAGATGGATAAAGGATATCAATTACAAACTCAACTTCATAAGCATCATCTACAACTTTATTAATCTTATTTTCAAATCCATATTGATAATTGTAACCATTATCTTGAATAGCATTCCTAAAATTATCATAGAAGAAACCTGTTGTAAGATAATAGCCGTCATCTTCAATTTCATATGCCTTATCTATAATTTCTTGATAAAAATTAAATTTTTCACCTAATCCATTTTTAGTAGTTGTATAATCTTCTTTTTGTTTATTATAAACTGCAATAAGTTGTTCATACTTTTCAATCTCTGCCTTATTTTGCTTGTAACCACTAAACATACCAAAGATAGAAATAGCCATAATAAAGAGTGCGAAGAATCCTGCTAAAAAACCAACAGTTCTACCTGATGAGCAATAAAAATTAATTCCAAAAATTCTAATTCTTATTGGACCAAAAAATCTAACTCCGTGTCCTATTCCTCTTCTGTCGTTATGTGAATCATAATAAGGGTCGTTGTAAGATTCGTGTCTACGTCTTCCAAATGCCATTAATACTTCCTCCAAAATTCATTTTATTCTCAATATTTTCTATCATTTTATCAAACTTTTTAATATTATTCAATAGAAAAACGCTATTTTTCATCTACAATTATATTTTCTTGTTTCGTTTTTGGTTCTAAATTATCTATTTCATTTTGCTTTTCATTTTCAACCACTACTTTTTTATCATTTTTTTGCTCATAAAGAAGCATTATTGCAAATATTAAAAATAAAAATCTTTCATCAAAATTTGCTTCTTGAATTGAGTGAACTAAGAAAATTAAGAGTGGAAGTAACCTTTTAAACGAGAATTTCAAATTTCCATTTGTTTCTCTTGCATATAAATAGCAAAGAACTCCAAGAAGTATTACACCAATAATTCCCACTCTATACATAATCTCAAGAAGCATATTATGTGGGCCTATTGTAATTATCTCTACTTGGAAAAGTCCTTTACCAAAAAGTAGTTTCCAAGGACTTGATAATAAATCGTTTATATACTGTGACCAAATAACACTTCTACCAGTTGTGAGTATTCCAAAAAACGATTCTCCTTTTTCATAAACAAAGAATCTATTTATAATTTTTTCAAACACTCCCCAAAATACTATAACACCAACTATAAAAATAATACTTGCAGGAATTATAACATAAAGTGATTTCTTTTTAAATTTAATTACAAAGAACACTGCTAAATATAAAAATATTAATGCCGTTGTAATTAAAAATGCTTTAGACATTGTAAGTATTCCAATAATTGTTGAAATCACCAACATAACAGCGTTATAATAATATGATTTTTTATCGTCTGAAAATTTATTATTCATAAGATAGTAAGCAGCATAAGTCATAATATACATACAATATGAAGCCAAGTGATTTGCGTGATAAGATAAAAGCATAAGTCTATTAGTTCCCTCATCAACTAAAAAGATAAGGTCTTTGACAGGTTTATATATAAATCCATTTACATCATAAAACGCAATTTTTGCACTTTCTGTAAAGAAAAGAATTAAACAAACAACGCCTGATGCAATAATTCCATAAAAAAGAAAATTAAAACACTCACTAAGTTTGATTTGCTCTTTGTAGCAAAACAAAAGGTAAATCACATAAAGTATTCCGATAAAGAGAAGTCCCTGAACAATTCCTTGAAACTCTGTGTGATACATATGAAACATATCAAGATGAGCAAATGTTATAGGAATAAAAAATATACAAAAAATTGTCGTGAAAATAAGTGGTATAATATATGTTTTTACTCTCTTTTTTACAAGGTCTATAATATATTTTGTGAGAATTGCTATAAAAGCAATTATTCCCACACCTACAAAAAATATAGTATTTCTTGAAAACATCATAAAGTAAATTACATAGCAAAGTATATTATGTATATTTGAAAAAATAAAAGTAGCACCTAAAACCACCCAAGCAAAAACCATAAAAGGTGTCCAGAAACAGGCAAGAACAAAAAACATTGTGCTTATACCAAGAGTTAGTGGGATTTGATAATTTAGATACAAAGACTTAATATCTTTTAGATTAATTTTCATCGATAAATCTCCTAAAAAATAACTAGTTTTTTAATTATATAATAACAAACTAATTTATCTATTATATTTTAATATAATAGTTTTATTTTGTAAATATAATTTTATAATATAAAATAATTATGTTTCACACAGTATTAATTTTAATAATAACTTGATTTTTTTTTACTTTTTTTATATACTAAAAAAACATAGGAAAAACATAGGAGAATAAAATGAAATCTAAAAATAATAAAAAAACTGGAATAACTCGCAGTTTTTATTCAAGATTTGTTAAAAGATTTTTTGACTTTAATATCTCACTTATTGGAATTTTAGTTTTAATAATAATACCTGTTTTACCAATAACATATATTTTAACACTTATCTTTCTTGGTGGTCCTGCAATCTACAAACAAGTTAGACCAGGTAAAAACCACAAGACTTTTTATATTTACAAATTTAGAACAATGACAAACAAAAAGGACGAAAATGGAAATTTACTTCCTGATGAGCAAAGAATCACTAAGTTTGGAAAATTTTTAAGAAAGACATCACTCGATGAACTCCCTCAACTTTTTAATATCTTAAAAGGTGATATGAGTATTATTGGACCAAGACCAAGACTCGTTAAAGATATGGTATTTTATGATAAAGAAGCATACGACCACTATGTTGTAACTCCTGGACTCACTGGACCAACTCAAGCCTTTGGTAGAAACAAAAACACTTGGGAACAAGTTTTTGAAAAAGATATTGAATACGCACAAAGAATAACCTTTGGATATGATTTTAAAATTTTCTTATTTACTTTTATATCAGTATTTAAAAATAAAGGTGAAACTCACTCAAATGCAGAAGAAGACAAACATCAAGAAACAAAAGAGCAAGAATACTATTACCCTAACTATCTTCTTAGAATCGGAAAAATCACAGAAGAACAATACAAAAAAGGTCTTGAAATTGCAAATGATATAGTTGTAAATTTAAAAGTTATTGACTACTACCCAGAACTTCATAATGAAAATTTAGAAGAAAATAACCTTTTAACTGAAAATGAAGAAACTGAAAATCAAGACAAAAATGTAAGCCTTGAAAATAACATTATTAATGAAGAATCAACTGAAACTTTGGTTGAAAAGATAAGTGAAAATGATTCTAATAATTTAGAAACTGAAGTAATTAATGTTACACTTAAAGATGAAAATAATTAATTAACAAAATAAAAAAAAGAACATACTAAAATAAAAACAGTATGTTCTTTTTTGTTTAATATTAAAAATCAAAATATTACACTTTATCTAAACAATAAAACAAAACTATCTAGACGTCTTAAATTTTATCATTGATTTTAATTATGACAAATTTTCTGCACAAAAAAATTCAAGGCATTGCCTTGAACTTTTTTTAAATTTCCGTAAGTAAACATAAAACTATTTGCTGATGATACCAACAACTTGATTCCATGTGCCAGGGAAGAACATAAATACTACAACGAGAGCAATCATTAAATATACCATTACTCTAAATACTACGTTCTTATCAGCAACATATTCAGCACCAACAATTGCAACAACAACGAGTGGAGCCCATGTTTTAATAACTTGCAATACGTTCATAACAAATGAACCTTCTGGAATAAATGACCAAGTTGCATTGATACATAAAACAAGGTATGCAACAATTGTAACGAAAGCAGCAATACAGCCGATTACGTCATAAATTTGTCTTCTTACTTCTCTGCTATTATCAACTATCATATTTCTATCTCCTTTTTTCCATTTTTTTATAATAACAAATTTTTAAATTATTTGTCAATAAAATTAAAAAATAATTGATAAAATTAATATAAATTTTTAACAATTTTTGTTTTTTTATCATAATATATAGTAGACTTAACAAAATTCAAGTCTAATTTTCACAAAAGATGCTTCCTAAGTCAAAATTTTTATAATATTTCTCTTTTATTGATTTTAATGCAAGGGGTTTATTCCCCTTGCAAATTTTTATATTTATTTTATTTTCGCACATTAATTATTATACTTAGCACAAACTAAAATTATGAATAATTTTAATAATCCTAGAGAAACTCTATATAATAGTAATTTAAAAAATTTAGAAACCAACCTAGATAATTTCATCAAGCACACAAAAAACTGTGCAATAGAAAGACGAAAAAATAAATCAAATGAAAATCTTAGCAAACAATAAAGTTTAAAGAAATATATTTTTACTAAATATTAAGAAAAAAAAGTTACAAAATGTAACTTTTTTATTAATTATTCTTTTTATTTTTTACTACTCTAATAATATTCATAATTGAGCCAACTACTAAAATAATAGAAGACATAACAATAAATACAATAAACACTACTTGCATAATGTTACAAGAAGTGATAAGTTGCTCATTATCAATCGACCTATCTTCAAGACCGTTAAAAAATATCAAACCTAAAATGCTAATAACCAAAGCAACAGATGAATAAATAACTGCTAAAATATTACTAAATATTTCTTTTAAGTTTTTACCCATAATTTTAAAAGATGTCTTTTTTTCATAAACTTCTTTTTCTTGATTAACAATTTCCATTTTCGCACTTAAGTCATTATCTTTTACAACTTTTTTTTCTTTTGCAATTATGTTTAATACTAAAAATGCAATACTAATAATTATAAATATAGCAAACACTACCTGTGAAACATTACTATATAAGATAAATTTCTTATCTTCAATATTTAAAAAGGTAGGTTGTCCATCATTAATTATTTTTTGTTTAAGTGTGATGAAAAAAATCAATCCAAGTATACTTACAATTAAAGCAATTGAAGGATAAATAATATCTAAATTATTTTTAATCTTTTCTTTAAAACTTTTACCTTTTGGTTTTAAAGAATTATTTTCTTCCTGTAATTCGCTTTCCTGAGTATATTCTTTTAATTCATCACTTGAACTATTATCTACAATTTCAGTAGTTTGTTTAACTTCTTCATTAGTAGTATTTTTTAATTCTTCCATAATCTTCTCGCCTTTAAACTTTAAATATTTAATACCATTATATCATTTTTATTTGATTTAACAATAAAATTTTAAAAAATTGAAAACTTTTTATAATTAAACTTAAATAACTTTTAAATAAATGATAATAAATTAAAGATTGTAACATTAAATTTCTTTTCTATCAAGTAGAGCCTTTGAAAGAGTTACTTCATCAGCATACTCAAGTTCACTACCCATAGAGATACCTTGTGCTATTCTTGAAACTTTTATTCCGAGTGGTTTTAAAAGTCTTGAAATATAAAGAGCAGTTGCTTCGCCTTCAACATCTGGATTTGTTGCAATAATAACTTCTTGAGTTATACCATCATCAAGTCTAGTCAAAAGTTCTTTTATTCTAATATCATTTGGACCAACACCTGCAAGTGGATTAATAACACCGTGCAAAATATGATATTGACCTTTAAAGTTTCCTGTCTTTTCAATTGCGATAGAATCCTTAGGTTCTTTCACAACACAAATAATCTTTTTATCTCTTTCTCTACAAAAAGCGCAAGGAGTTTGCTCAGTATAGTTTCCACACACATCACAAAACTTAATTTTCTCTTTTATATTAAGTAAACTTTCAGCAAAATTTTTAACCGATTCATCAGACGCACGAATAATATGATAAGCATATCTTTCTGCTGTTCTCTTGCCAACTGACGGAAGTTTTGAAAACTCGTTAATAAGTCTTGCAATTGGCTCAATCTGGTTAATATTCACTAAATAAGTCCTCCTAAAGCACCAAGTTTTTCTGCCTTCATTTTATCAGCCTTTGCTTTTGCATCGTTATAAGCAGCAACAATTAAATCTTCAAGCATTTCAACATCTTCAGGGTCAACAACGCTTGGGTCAACCTTAACGCTAACCATATCAAACTTACCATTAATTTCAACCTTTACAAGGTTACCGCTTGCACTTCCTTCAAAAATTGTGTTATCAACTTCTTCCTTAGATTTCATTGCTTCTTGTTGCATTCTTTGTGCTTGTTGCATTAATGCTTGCATATTATTGCCACCACCAAAGCCACCAAAATTTCTTGCCATAATAATTCTCCTTATTTTTAATTTATTTTGATTTTTAAATCTCTTACATATTTATTATAGAGATTTTTATTTTATTATCAAACATTTTTTATATGTTTTATAACAAGTTTTCCGCCAAGAAGTTTATTTAACTTATCAGCATCACTTTCTTTTTTTACAAATTGTTTAACTTTATAGCCTAGACTCTTAGTTTTAAAAAATTCACTTATAGTTTCTCCATACCTTTCATTATCTGAAAACTCCTTTAAATCCATATCAGTTTCAAAATCTATTTCAGCAATTTTGTTACTTAAAATAATAGATTTAATCTTTCTACAAATCATAAGAGTTGAGAAATTTTTAGTTTCTCTAAGATACTTTAAAAGTTCTCCTAGAAGTTTAATTCCTTCATCAGGTTTACTTATTTCACCACCAAAAACATCTACTTCGTTTTTTATAGCCTTTAGTTCTTCTTTTATTTCATTAATTTCAGACTTTGAAAAACCATCTTCTATCTTTTCATTAATTGGATTATTAAAATTACCAATATTGTTATTATTAATTATATTTTCCGAATTTTTTACAATATTACTATTTTTTGAAGAATTTTGCAATTTTAAATCTAGGCTCTTAACTGGGAAACTTATTTTTAATAATTTCTTCAAGTTTTTCAACCCTCTCTAAGAGCGAACTTTCACTAATAACTTTAATAAGTGTTATTTCTAAAACAATTCTAGGTTTTGCACTGTATCTAAGTTCTTGCTCGACAGCACTAAGCACTTCAATTGATTTTAAAATTGTATTATAGTTTTGTTGCTCAGATTGTTTTTTCATCTGGTCATAAATATCGTCCTTTACAACAACGATACTTCTTGAATCATCTCCAAGAGCATTTACAAGTAGTAAATCCTTAAAATATGCAATCAAATCATTTGAAAACACAAGTGGACTAATACCAGTTGAGAGAACTTTGTCAAGTTCAACCAATGTATCACCAATATTTTTATTTAAAATATGATTAGTTAAATTTATTAAAATTTCCTTTTTAGAAACACCTAAAACTGAAATAACTTTTTGCATTGTAAGTTCACTGCCTGCAAAAGACACACATCTATCAGCGATTGACAAAGTATCACGAACACTACCTTCACCTGCTCTTGCAATAATATTGATACTTTGTTCATCATAAGTAATCTTTTCAGAGTCAAGAACTTTTTTAAGCAGTGAAGACAAATCCTCAAGAGACACAAGTTTAAAGTCAAATCTTAAACATCTAGATAGAATAGTCGCTGGTAATTTATGCACTTCAGTTGTTGCCAAAATAAATACTGTGTAACTAGGTGGTTCTTCCAAAGTCTTTAAAAGAGCATTAAAAGCACTAGTTGAAAGCATATGAACTTCGTCTATAATATAAACTTTATACTTTCCAACAACAGGTGGATACTTTACCATTTCACGAAGGTCTCTTATTTCGTTTACACCATTATTTGACGCAGCGTCAATTTCTAAAATATCCATATTATTTTCGCTAAGCCCTTTGCAAGACTCACACATTTCGCAAGGTGAACCATTTACTGGACTAGTGCAGTTTATTGCTCTAGCAAAAATTTTAGCAGAACTCGTCTTACCTGTTCCACGACTTCCTGTAAAAAGATAGGCGTGTGATATTTTATCAGTTTTTATTTGGTTTACCAATGTTTTTGTGATATGTTCTTGACCAACAACATCATCAAAATTTCTAGGACGATATTTTCTATACAATGCTAAATACATAACATTTCTCCTTGTGTTAAATTGCATAAATCACTTAATTTTATTGATTTTTATACAATTTTAATATTATTTTTATAAATAATTATATAATTTTCTATAAAACCGTGTAGAATAATAGTTATTTTTATTATATAATGTAGAATTTTATTTATTTAATATAGAATTTTACATTTTAAAAATTATTTTTCTTTTACTTTTGTTTTAATTCTTTGAAGTGTGTTATCAATAACCTTTACACCCTTATCTAAACTTTTAGCAATTTCAGATTGTTTCATACCACTTAAATAATGTTTTAAAACTTCCTTTTCAAAATCATTAAGTTCTTTTTCACAAATCTTGATTTTTTCTTGAAACTTTTCTCTATCAATAAAAATATCAAGTGGGTCATTTGAAAAATTCCTATCCATAACGATATCTAAAATCGACATTTCATCTCCATCATCATTATAGTTTGTGTAACTAACAGATTCATTTAAAACCTTATTTTTTTGTGCATTTGAAGTTCTAATAGCATCAAGCATTTCTCTCTTTATACAAATTTTAACAAAAGAATCAAATTTTTTATCAGAAGTAGATTCACCTTTATAATTTTTACAAGCCTCTAAAATTCCGATAATACCTTCTTGAAAAAGGTCATCTTTTGTTCCACCCTTAATATAATATTTTTTACTAAGAAAACTTACATAAGGTGAATATTTTTGAAACAACTTAATAATTTCAGTATGGTTAATATTCTCCAATACTATTTTCTCCTTTGACGAATAACTTCATAAGTAGCAATACCAGCACTAACGCTTGCATTAAGCGAGTTTACTTGACCAAACATTGGAATACTAATAACACCATCGCAAAGTTTACGAGTAAGTCTACTAACGCCATTACCCTCGCCACCAACAACTAGTGCAACATTGCCTGTAAGGTTAGTTTTATACATTTCTTCTCCGTCCATATCAAGAGCATAAACCCAAACATTTTCATTTTTAAGTTGTTCAATAACTTGGTTTATGTTTGTTACTCTAACAACAGGAAGATACGCTGTTGCTCCTGCAGATGTTCTAACAACAGTTTCATTTACACTTGCGCTTCTTCTATTAGAAATTATAACACCAGTTGCACCTGCACACTCTGCAACTCTAATAATTGAACCAAGGTTATGTGGGTCTAAAACTTCATCTAAGATTATAAATAGCATATCCTTGCCCTCTTGCTTGCAGTTACTAATAAGTTTATCAAGTGAAGCATACTCAAAATCTGGACACTCTGCAATAACACCTTGATGATGACCAGTTTCTGACATCTTATCAAGGTCTTTTTTATCCATATATTGAACTTTTATGTGTTTTTTTGCACAAATATCTTCTATTTCTTTCAAAAGTGTATTTGGATTACCTTTTTCAATAATAACTCTCTTTATATCTGTGCTACTATTAATTATTTCCCTAACAGGGTTTTTTCCTTCAATTTTCATAATATTATTCCTTTTTTAATCTTATTAATTTAGATTGTATAATTTTAAGAATTATTTATTCAACAACAATTTCTTCAAGTGACTTATTTAAAATATAGTTAAGTCTCTCTATATTTCCAATTAAATAATTATAGCCAATAATCGCTTCAAGTGCTGTTGCATAAATATACTCAGTATAACTAAAGTTTTTTGCCTTTGTATGGATATGTGTGTTCCTTGCTCTATGGGCAATATCATTTTCATCTTCTGTCAAAAACTCTTCTAATTTCTTAAATGTTTTAAACTGAGCGCCTGCTTTTATAACAGAAGTAACAATTCTATTCATTTTATTAACTTTTACGCCTAAAGTTTTTGCCACATACTCTCTCACAAACAGAGTCTGAACACCATCACCTATCATCGCAAGAACTAATGCTTGCATTTGCTTTGCTTTTTCTTCGCTTAATTTATTATCAGTCATAATTCCTTTTCCTACACCGATAATTATAGCATTAATATAATAATTTATCAATTATTATAAGTATTTTGTTATCTTAATTTTATTTGTGGTTTGTTTTAGTGTTAGGGGGCTAGCCCCCTATAACCCCCACAAGGAACTTGTCCCTTGACCCGTATTTAAATTTATTTTTTGCAAAATAAATTTTGGTGCTAGTCTTGTCAAAACTCTCACGAGTTTTGCCTGACCCCTATATTATAATTTATAATTGATATTTTATAATTAGATTTATGGACTCTGTCCATACCTGCAAGGAGCATTGCCCCTTGACCCGTTTTAAAATTTATAAAAATAAAAACACCTTAAAAGCTATATGCTAATAAGGTGTTA
>JAFTMY010000114.1 GCA_017452165.1 Clostridia bacterium
GTTTTGTTGAAAGTATTGAAAGTATTTTAGACCATAAAGATTATAAGAAAGCAATAGAACTTGCTGATAATGATACAAGAGAAACCTACATAGAGCAAGCAGAATATTTGGAGAGGGTTCATAAAGTTTGGCTTGAAAAAGCAAAAAATGAAGAGCCTTATGATATTTTTATTTCATATAAAGATACTGAAAATATTAATGGTAAATCAAAAAGAACACAGGATAGCATTGATTGTCAAGAATTATATATTCACTTAAAAGAGCAAGGTTACAGAGTGTTTTATAGCAGGGAAAGTTTAAGAGATAAGATTGGTGAAAAATATGAACCTTATATTTTTAATGCTCTTTCAACTGCAAAAGTAATGATTGTTTATGGTTCATCTGCTGAATATATTAATTCAACTTGGTTAAGAAATGAATGGAGTAGATATTTAAAGAAAATTGCAAAAGGAGAGAAAAAAGATAATTCACTTATTGTTGTTTGTGATGGTTTTTCACCTAATGAACTTCCAAAAATTTTATCTGCAAAACAATGTTTAGATGCAACAAGAAGAGAATTTTATACCGACCTTGATAAATCAGTTAAGAAAATTTTAGATACTGATAACAAAACTAAAATGGTTCAAAATGTAAGCATAGAAAATAACCATAAGCACGATTATAAGAAAGTAAAAGTTGTAGAGGCGACTTGCAAGCAAGGTGGATATACAATTTATACTTGCGATTGTGGGAAAGAGAAGAAGACTGATTTTACTCCAAAGCGTAAGACTCACGAGTTTGGAGATTGGGAAATTATAAGAGAGTCTACTTGTGAGAAAGACGGTATAAAAAAGCGTGTTTGCTTAGTTTGTGGCAATGACGAAGAAGAAATAATAGAACCAAAGGGTCATAGTTTTTCAGAGTGGCAAGATAGTTTAGATAATAGTGAAGAGGAGAGAATTTGCTCTGTTTGTGGGTTTATTGAAACTAAGCCAAAAACTTTTGAAAATAAAATAGAAAATAAGGTAAATCATTTTGATAAAAACCATAAACACGAATTTAGTAAAGTTAGAATAGTTGCGCCAACCTGCACAGAAATGGGTTATACTGAGTGGACTTGTGAGTGTGGTGAAACAAAAAAATCTGACTTTACTCCAAAGCGTAATAAACACAGTTACGCTAATTGGGAAATTATAAAAGAGGCAACTTGCACTGAAGATGGTGAGAAAAAGCGTGAATGTAAAATTTGTGGACACATCGAAGAAGTAGTAATTAAAACAAAAGGTCATAAATATTCTAATTGGCAAATAAGTTTAGATGATGAACACTTAAAAGAGAGAGTTTGCTCGGTTTGTGGATTTACAGATGTTCAATATACTGCTGAATATCAACTTGAATTAGAAAAGCAACAAGAGGAAGAAAGAAAAAGAATAGAAAAAATACAAGAAGAAAGAAAAAAATTAGAAGAAGAATTATTAGCATACCAAAAATATAAAAAGGAACAAAGAAATACAATTAAAAATTCACTATTTATTGGTTTACCAATATTAGCATTTATAATTTGTTTAACTACTGCAATATTTATAAAACCAAATCTTTACTGGAATATCACTCAGGCTGAGAATGTTAATGATTTTTGGACAAATGTTGGGAAGGGTGGTTTAACCTTACTTGTTTTTGTAGGTTTAGTTGTTTTAGGTATTGTTATAATGTATATAACAGAGATTGATATAGAGAATTATTGGTATTTTATCCCGAAGGGAATAGTAACAATATTTTTGGTATATTACTTGTTGACATTTAAAAACTCAGCAGTAGTTTATGAATATAGAATTCCATTTTTAATCCTTGGCGGGATATGTGTGATTTGCTCACTTATTTTTGATTTTAGTTCATTTTTTATGACTTATATATACGAGCAGGGTATTTTTTATTCACATGTTAGTCAATTGTTTTTAATTCCGATAATGTTACTTGCAACTCATTCAATGGCATTTTTAAGTTTAACGGCATTTTGGATTGTATTTATAGGTTCTATAATATTAGCAGTTGTTATATGGATTATTTGGTTAATTGGTGATAATGAATGTTGGTGGTAAAACATAAAATTAGTATTTAGATATTAAATAATTTATAGGAGAAAATATGGAAAAAGTATGTTTAGGAAAGGTTGTTAAACTTCATGGCTATATGGGTCAAATGAAGGTTAGAACAATGTATGATAAAGATTTTAAGATAAAAAATATTGATAAAATTTATGATGAAAACGATAATGAGTTTAATGTTACTAAAATTTTTCAAACTAAAGATGGCGTTGTTGTTGCTCTTGAGGGTGTTAATTTAGAAAAAGCAAATACATACATAGGCACTGATTTATACATTGATAGAAACTTACTTCAAGATAAAATTTTAATTGAAGATTTAAAGGGTGCAACTGTTGTTTTTGAAGACGGCAGAGAGATTGGAAAAATTTTAGATGTAAACGATTATGGTGCAGCAGAAGTTTTTAGTGTAAAAAATGAAAAGGGAAAAGAAATAATGTTCCCAAATGTAAAAGGTTTAATTGTAAAATTTGACTTAGCAGAAAAAAAATTGATTTTAAACGAGCAAAGATTTAAAGAGGTTTCAGATGAGAATTGATATACTAACTTTGTTTCCTAATAGTTTTGCACCAATAAAAGAGAGTATTTTAGAGAGAGCAAAAACTGCAGGTAAGTTAGAAATTAATATTATTAATATTCGAGATTATTCAAAAGACAAGCATAAAAAATGTGATGACTATACATTTGGTGGTGGTCCAGGAATGCTTATGATGCCTCAGCCAATCTATGATGCAATTACAAGCATAGAAGGATACGAGCAGTCTCATAAAATTTATTTAAGCCCAAGAGGGACTGTGTTTTCTCAAAGTAAGTCAGAAGAACTTGCCACTTATAATCACTTGATACTTCTTTGTGGACATTATGAAGGTGTTGACCAAAGAATTATTGATATGCTTATTGATGAAGAAATTTCAATTGGTGATTACATTTTAACAGGTGGCGAAATTCCAGCAATGGTTCTTCTTGACTCTGTTTCAAGACTTGTTGATGGAGTTTTGGGGAGTGAAGAATCTGCTGAGATTGAGTCATTTAGTGATGGTCTTTTAGAGTATCCTCAATGGACAAAACCAAGAGAGTTTATGGGCAGAGAAGTTCCTGAAATACTCCTTTCAGGACATCATCAAAAGATTGCTGAGTGGAGAAAAGAACAGGCAATATTAGTTACAAAAGAAAGACGCCCTGAACTTTGGGAAAAATATTATAATGAACATATTGAAGAATTTAATAAAAAGAAAAAACGCAAAAAGTAATAATTTTTATTAAAAAAACACAAAAAATGTATAAAATTACGATAAAATCTAATAAAAAAGGAAGAAAATATGAAAGAAATTAAATGGTTTCCAGGTCATATGAAGAGTGCACTTGACGATATAGAGGCAACAAAAATAAAACTTGCAGATGCTATTTTATATGTTGTTGATAGTAGAGCACCATACGCCTGTTTAAATCCAAAAATAAATAAAATTACACATAATAAACCTATTGTTTATGTGTTTAATAAAATAGACCTTGCAGATGAAAATAGAATAAAGGAAATACAAAAGGAATTTTCTGCTGAAGGTAAAAATTCAATAATAGTAAATGCAAAAGATGACTTTTCAAAAATTACAATTAAAGATGCGCTTAGAAAAGTTTTAGGTAAAAAAATTGAAAAGAATTTACTAAAAGGTGTTAGGGCAACCTATAAAATTTTAGTTTTAGGTGTTCCAAACACAGGTAAAAGTTCTATAATTAATATGCTTAGCGGAGAGCGAAAAGCAAAGGCTAGTAATATTGCAGGTGTTACAAGAACTAATCAATGGATTAAGATTGATAATGAGTTTATGCTTTGCGACACTCCAGGAGTTTTGTGGCCAAGTTTTGATGAATTAATTTCAAAAAATCTTGCTTATATTGGTTGTTTATCTGACAAGGAATTTGATATGAGCGACCTTGGCTATGAGATTATGGAAATAATTTACGAAAAGTATCCAGATAATTTAAAACAAAAGTTCGATGTTAATTTTAACTTTGATGCTTTCATTGAATTATATGACCGTTTTTGTATAAAAAGAGGGTATATAATGAGAGGTAATGAGATTGATTATACAAGAGCAGGAAAGGCTTTTACTGATGATTTTAGAGCAGGAAAATTTGGTGGAATTACATTAGAATAGATTAATAAAAAACGCAATTTTTGTAAAATTTATTACAAAAATATGCGTTTTTTTGATAAAAAGTAGGTTTTTATGGCAAAAAAGAAAGAAAATGAAATAGAAATTGATAAATTAAAATTTGAAAAAGAAGAACAGGAAAAGGGTAATTTTATAATTGCAGGTGTTGACGAGGTTGGTAGAGGACCACTTGCAGGACCTGTTTGTGTTTGTGCTGTTATAATGCCATTTGATGATTTAATTGAGGGGATTGATGATAGCAAAAAAATATCTGAAAAAAAGAGAAATATGATTGCAGAAGTTATTAAAGAAAAGGCAATTTCTTACTCAATTCAAATGGTTGATGAAAATACTATTGATGAAATTAATATTTTAGAAGCAACAAAACTTTGTATGAAAAAAGCAATTGAAGGGTTAACTATTAAACCTGATGTTGTCTTAGTTGATGCAATTGGAAAACTTGATGTTGATGTTCCGATTAGAGGTATTATAAAAGGTGATATGCAAAGTTATAGCATCGGTGCAGCGAGTATACTTGCAAAAGTTACAAGAGATAATTATATGGTTAAAATTTCAAAAAAATATCCTGAATATGGTTTTGAAAAACATAAAGGTTATGGAACAAAAGCGCATATTGAAGTTTTAAAAGAAATCGGACCATGTGAGTATCATAGATTATCATACTTAAAATTCTTAGATGAAAATAAATAAAAATAAGGCAAATTATGTTCAACGAAAATACTTGGAAATATGGTGAAGAAAAAGTCCAAAATTATATGAAGAAGAACGGATACAAAATATTGTATACAAATTTTTCTTGTGTGGGTGTAGAACTGGATATTGTCTCTATTTTTCCTAAAAAATCACAAATAAAAAAACTAAAAATAAAATTAAAAAATGATATAAAAAAATTAAAAGAAAATAATGAAAAAGATAAGATTTTAGTTTTTAAAAATAATTTTAAAAATTGCATAAATAACTTAACTGATTTATTTGTTATAACAGAAGTTAAATCAAGAGCAACTGATAAATATGGACTTGGTAGTGAGGCTGTTAATGATTATAAAATTAAAAATATAAAAAAAGGAGCAAATTACTTTTTACTAAAAGATGAATATAAAAATATGCAAGTTAGGTTTGATGTTGCGAGTGTTGATGGTGAAAACTTAACATATATAGAAAATGCATTTTATTAATTTATATGAATTATAATAATCATTGTATAATATTAATTGTTTATAAAAAAATAAATAAAATATTATAAAAACACTTGATTTTTACTAAATTAAATGGTATACTATTTGAGTGATTATGAGTGGTCCTCTGCACCATTGAGCTAGCACGAACACTCAACATACTAAATAAGGAGGTTACCTATGAATATTATAGATACTATCGAAAAAGAAGGTATGCGTTCTGATATTCCAGAATTTAGAGTTGGTGACACTGTAAAGGTTTGGGTAAAAGTTATTGAAGGAACTAGAGAAAGACTTCAATCTTTTGAAGGAACGGTTATAGCTCGTAAAAATGGTGGCATTAGAGAAACATTTACTGTTCGTCGTATTTCATATTCAATTGGCGTTGAAAGAACTTTCCCAGTTCACTCACCAAAAATTGATCATATTGAAGTTATTAGAAAAGGTATTGTTAGAAGAGCTAAACTTTATTATCTTAAAGGCAAAACAGCTAAAGACGCTAGAATTAAAGAAGCAAGATAATTTAATAATAAATTTAAAAGAATATGCTTATGCATATTCTTTTTTTATGTTTTATATATTAAATTTATTTTTAGTTAAATTTATAGTATGGTATAATTAAAAAGTTATAATTTATAAAATATATTTTTATTATATTACAATAATTTGTATATAGGAGCAAAATAATGTTTTCAAAAATTTCTAGTTTTGGTCTTATGGGACTTAATGGTTTTAAAATTGATGTTGAGGTTGATACAAGTCTAGGCTTGCCATCTTATGATATTGTTGGACTTCCTGATGTTGCTGTAAAGGAGTCAAGGGAGAGAGTTCGCTCGGCAATAAAAAATTCAGGCTTTAAATTTCCAACAAATAAAATTACGATTAATCTTGCTCCAGCGAATATAAAAAAGGTGGGGGCTAATTTTGATTTGCCAATTGCGATTTCAATTTTAATTTCATCAGGTCAAATTGTTGGAACTAAATCTAATGACTTTGTTATAATCGGAGAACTAGGTCTTGATGGAAGTATAAGACCAATTACAGGGGTTCTTCCTTCATTAATCTCAGCAAGAAGCGAAGGTTTTACAAATTTTATTATACCAAGTGGAAATTCTAAAGAAGCGAGTTTTATTGAAGGAATTAACGTTTATGGTTTTAATAAACTTGTTGATGTTGTTGCTTTTTTAAATAATACTATTGACTTTAAACCTATTGAAAAAAACATTTGGCAAGGCGAGCAATTGGATATTTTTGAAAATGATTTTTCGAGAGTTAAAGGACAAAAAATAGCAAAAAGAGCAATTGAAATTGCTGTTGCTGGTGGACATAATATACTAATGGTTGGATCTCCTGGGGCAGGCAAAACAATGATTGCAAAATGTATTCCGTCAATTATGCCAAAACTTACATTTGAAGAGGCTTTAGAAATTACAAAGATTCACTCTATTGCAGGTGAACTTGATTTAAATAAAGGTGTTATAACTTCAAGACCTTTTAGAAGTCCTCATCATACTGCTTCTATTGCTTCGCTTACTGGTGGTGGAAGAGATGCAAAACCTGGTGAAGTAAGTTTGGCAAGTAATGGAGTCTTGTTTTTAGATGAACTTCCTGAGTATAGTAGACAAACACTTGAAACTTTAAGACAGCCTCTTGAAGATGGAGTTATAACAGTATCGAGAGTAAATGCAACTTATGAGTATCCTGCAAGTTTTATGCTTGTTGCAAGTATGAATCCTTGTCCTTGTGGTAATTATGGTTCAGCATCTTCAGTTTGCACTTGTTCTCCTAGTCAAATTCAAAATTATCTTAAAAGATTATCAGGACCTCTTCTTGACAGAATTGATTTAAAAATTGATGTTGAAAAGGTAACATATCTTGATATTTCTAATAAGTTAAAGGAAGAAAGTAGTGAAGAAATAAAGAAAAGAATTGATAAGGCAAGACAAATACAAATAGATAGATTTAAAAATTCAAGTAATTATACTAATGCAAAAATGAGTTCAAAAGATATAAATGAATTTTGTAATTTAGATGATGAATCTGAAATGCTTATAAAACTTGCTTTTGAAAAATATAATATATCTGCAAGAGGGTATTCAAGAATATTAAAAGTTGCAAGAACAATTGCTGATTTAGATGGAGAAAAGAATATTAATTCAAACCATATTGCAGAGGCTATTGCATATAGAAATATAGATAAATTTCAGTTGTAGGTGAGTTATGGAAAGAAAAGAATTAATTTTAATTTGGTTTAATTATGAAGGGTATTCATTTTTAAAAGTTGAAATGATTTTGGAGAAAATTGACGATTTTGATGAACTTTTTGATGAAAATAAGTTTAAAAATGCGTTTTTTGATGAAAAATTTTCAAATTTTAGAAATAAATTTTTAAAGGAAGATTTTGAAAAATTTGAAGAAAGAGTTTTAAATGATTTATATAAACATAATTTAACAGCAGTGACTTATGTATCAAAAGATTATCCAAAAGCACTTCTTGATATTGATGATCCTCCACTTGTTTTATATTTAAAAGGTAATAAAAATTTATTAAATGAAAAAGCAATTTCAATAGTTGGAACGAGAAAACCAACAACTTATGGAAGAATTGCATGTGAGAAATTTACAAAAGAATTAAGCGAGTCAGGGCTTGTTACAGTTTCAGGTCTTGCTTATGGAATAGATACAATTGTTGCTGAATCAACCCTTGAAGTCGGTGGAAAAACTATTGCGGTTTTGGCAGGTGGTCTTGATGCTATTTATCCAAGTCAAAATACATCACTTGCAAATAAAATAGTAGAAAATGGTGGACTTTTAGTATCTGAATATAGGGTTGGATTAAAACCACTTAGTCATCAATTTATTTGTAGAAATAGGATTGTGTCGGGACTAGGCTTAGGACTTTTTATTGTTGAGGCTGGAAAATCTAGTGGAACTATGACAACAGCAAGATTTGCTTTAGAGCAATCAAAAGAATTATTTGTTTTACCTGGTAATATTACATCTCCACAAAGTGAAGGAACTAATGGTCTTATTGATGAAATGCCAGATACTTTTACAATATCTCCAAACCGTATTTTATTTAAACTTAATATAAAAAAGAAAGAAACACAAAAGGTTGAAAAACAAGTTGATATGATAGAAACTCAAATTTTATCAGTGCTTGACGAGGGTGAAATTTCTTTTGATGATATATGTGAAAAGTTGAATATTTCTGCTTCTTTGCTTTCATCAAAACTTATAAAAATGGAAATGTTTGGTCTTGTAAAAAAAGGAAATGGAAATATGTATTATAAGACTTTAAATTAAAGATTTTAGTTAAATTTTTATAAAAATAGCATTTTTTCTATAAAATTAAAGCAATTTTGCAGTTTTTATTATAAACTAATTATTATGAAGGTGGATTTAATATGGAAAAATATACAAAAGAAATTGAAACAGAAAGACTTATTTTAAGAAAGTTTAAAATTACTGATGCAGATGATATGTTTAATAATTATTGTAGTCATAGTGTTGTTACTGAATTTTTAACTTGGCAACCACATAAGTCGGTTGAAGAAACAAAAGAATATTTAAAAAATATTGTATTGCCTGAGTATGATGAGGATTATACATATAGATGGGCGATTGTTTTAAAAGAGATTAATCAAGTTATTGGTTGTATTGATGTTGTTAAGAAAAATGTCGTAAAACAAAAAGTTGAACTAGGTTATGTTCTTGGTGATGGTTTTTGGGGTAAAGGTATTATGCCAGAGGCTGGCAAATCTGTTGTAAGTTATCTTTTCGAGGAAAATTTTGTTAGAATACAAGCAATTCATGATGTTGATAATCCTAAAAGTGGAAGAGTTATGCAAAAAATTGGTATGACTTACGAAGGAACTCTAAGAAAATATGAAAAAAGAAGTGATGGTGAACTAAGAGACTGTAAAATGTATGCGATAATAAAAGAATAACAATTTACAAACATTTGATGATTTTTTTAATGTATTTTTGATTGTTATATTTTATTGTTGTTTTTTATTAAAATAGGACATAATATTATAGGTTTTAAATAATGATAAAAAAGTTTAATTTTATAGTTTTTTTTAATAGTTAAATTATATTAATAATTTATAGGATTTATTAGTAAAAATTTTTTAAAAAATGACAATAAAATTCAAATTTTTAGAGTTTATTATATTGTTGGTTAAATTGCACTAAATTTTTAAAATTTTGCAAAAAACTTCATTATTATATATATTTATATAAAATATCATATATTTATATAACTTTTTGCAGTTTTTTTTAATTAATTTTTTTAAAAATTTTTCCAAAAAATTATAAAAAATGTTTTACAAAAAAATTTAGTGTGCTATTATAATAAATGTTTTTAATTTAAAAAAGGAGATTTTATGAAACTTATTTTAATAGAAGGTCCTGGTAAAAGGGAAAGTGTTCAACACTATTTAGGAAAAGAATATAAGGTTATGCCAACATATGGACATTGTAGAGATTTACCGATTAAAACTTTAGGTGTTGATGTTGAAAATAATTTTGAACCTGAGTATGTTGTTGCTCCTGACCATAAAAAAACTGTTGATGCTATAAAAAAGGAAATGAGCAAAGCAGAGGCTGTTTATTTTGCATCCGACCCTGATAGAGAAGGAGAGGCTATTACTTGGCACATGTGTCATCTTCTTGGTATTGATCCTAAAAAAGCAAATAGAATTACTTATAACGAAATAAGTCAAGTTGCTGTAAATGAAGCAATTAATAATCCTAGACCTATTGATGATAGACTTGTTGATGCCCAGCAAGCGAGAAGGGTTTTAGATAGACTTGTTGGTTATAAGATTTCTCCTATACTTTGTAAAAAAATTCAAAATAATCTTTCTGCAGGTCGTGTTCAATCGGTTACACTACGTTTGGTTGTAGATAGAGAAAGAGAAATTGAAAATTTTAAACCAGAAGAATATTGGACTTTATATGTAATTCTTTCTAATGCTAATGGTAAAAAAGAGACATTTAAAGCAACTCTTAATTTAGGTAAAAATAAAACAATTAAAAATAAAGAAGAAATGGATAAGATTTTAGATGCTATATCATCTGGTGAATTTATTGCAACTAATGTAAAAAAGTCTGTTACAAAATCTCAACCATCTGCTCCATTTACAACTTCAACTATGCAGCAAGAAGCACTTAACAAACTTGGTATGAACTTAAAAACTACTAGTTCGGTGGCTCAAAGTTTATATGAAGGTGTTGAAATTCAAGGTGAAGGTAAAGTTCCACTTGTTACATATATTAGAACTGACTCTGTTCGTGTTGCTCCTGAAGCACAAGCAAAGGCTAAAAAGTTTATTTCAAATAAGTTTGGTGATAAGTATGTTGTAAAGTCACCTAGAACTTTTAAAAATAAAAAAGATGTTCAAGATGCGCACGAAGCGATTAGACCAATATCTCTTGATAGAAAACCTGAGGATTTAAAAGATAAAATGCATAAAAATGAGTATAGATTATATAAACTCATTTATGATAGATTCTTAGCAAGTCAAATGGCTGATGCTACTTACGACTCACTTTCAGTTGATATTGAGTGTAATGGCTATAAGTTTAAAACAACTGGTAGAGCAATGACCTTTGATGGTTATACTGCCGTTTATAATAATGATACTGGTGAAAATGATGATAAGGTTGCTAAACTTCCAAATATTGAAAAAGGTGATAAGTTTGATTTGAAAGATAAAAAACCTGAACAAAAATGGACTAAGCCACCTTCAAGATATACTGAAGCAAGTCTTGTAAAGGCGATGGAAGAAAAAGGTATTGGTAGACCATCTACTTATACTCAGTCGGTAACAACACTTTTTTATAGACACTATGTTGATCATGATGGAAAGTTAATTGTTCCAACAGAACTTGGTAAAGTTGTTGTTGATATGCTTGTTAAATTTTTCCCAAATATTATGGATATCGGTTTTACTGCTGGTATGGAAAATAATCTTGATGATATTGAATATGAAGGAAAAGATTGGCGTAAAATGATTAGTGAGTTTTATGCTCCATTTATTCAAACAGTTAAAATTGCTGCAAAAGATGGAAGTAAAGCGAAAGTTCCTGAAGAATTAAGTGATGTTGACTGTGAACTTTGTGGTTCAAAGATGGTAATTAGAACAGGAAAGTATGGAAAGTTTTTGGCGTGTCCAAATTTCCCAACTTGTAAAAATACTAAGCCACTTGTTGAAGAAAAACCAATAGAGGCAAAGTGTCCAACTTGTGGAAAGAATATTAAAACTTTAAAATCAAAAAGAGGAAAAATCTTTTATGGTTGCGAAGGATATCCAACTTGCACATTTATGTCATGGAATATTCCTGCAAATGAAAAATGTCCAAATTGCTCAGAAGAGATGATTGTTAAACTTTATAAAAATTTAAAAGTAATCTCTTGTGAAAAGTGTAATTATAATAGAAAAGAAAAAATTGAAAATAATGGCTCTAATGAAAATAGTTCATCAGAAAATACACAAACAAATAACATAAATAATGATGTAAATTATGGTTATAGTAACTATGGTGGTATTGGTTCTAGTGGACTTAGCATTAGAGAAGAAATAGAAATTTTAAATAAGTTAGATGAAGAAAATGGATTATAAAGTAAATGTTATTGGTTGTGGCTTAGCGGGTGCTGAAGCCACCTATCAACTTGCAAAAAGAGGAATTAAGGTTGATGTTTATGAAATGAAACCAACTAAATTTTCTCCTGCACACACAAGTTCTAATTTTGCAGAAGTTGTTTGTTCAAATTCATTTAAAAGTGAAGACCTTGGAACAGCGTCAGGTTGTCTTAAAGGTGAAATGGATATTTTTGGTTCTCTTATTTTAGATACTGCTAGAAAAGTAAAAGTGCCTGCAGGAACAGCACTTGCAGTTGATAGAGATAGGTTTAGCGAAGAGATTACAAAAGAAATTGAAAGTTTAGATGGTGTTACAATTCATAGGGAAGAAGTAACAAAAATTGATTTATCAGTTCCAACTATTATTGCAACTGGTCCACTTACAAGTGATGCACTTTCTAATGAGATTTGTTCGCTTATTGGAAGTGAAAACTTACATTTCTATGATGCATCTGCTCCAATTATTGATAGTGAAACCTTAAACAAAGATAAAATCTTTACTGCAGGAAGATATGGAAAAGGTGATAGTGATTATATAAACTGTCCTATGAATAAAGAAGAATATTATGCTTTTATTGAAGAACTTGTAAATGCTGAAAGAGTGGAACTTCATGATTTTGAAAAAAAAGAAATATTTGAAGGCTGTATGCCGATTGAAGTTATGGCTTCAAGAGGGGTTGATACTCTTAGATATGGTCCACTTCGTCCAGTAGGTCTTAGACTTGATGACGGAACTAGACCATTTGCTGTTGTTCAACTTAGAAAAGAGAGTAATACAAGTAGTTTGTATAATATTGTTGGTTTTCAAACAAACTTAAAGTTTGGGGAGCAAAAGAGAGTTTTCTCTATGATTCCTGCACTTAAAGATGCTGATTTTGTAAAATATGGTGTTATGCATAGAAATAGTTATATTTGTGCTCCAAAGCATTTAAATCCAGATTTTAGTGTTAAGGGTTATGATAATTTATATATAGCAGGTCAACTCTCAGGGGTTGAGGGGTATGTGGAAAGCACTATGAGTGGTATGATTGCTGGAATTTACCTTGCAAATAAATTACAGGGCAAAACGCTTGATTATCTTCCAAAAACCACTATAATTGGATCTATATCCTATTATTTAACAACTGCAAGTAGTGATAATTTCCAACCAATGAATGCAAACTTTGGAATACTTCCTGAACTTGGAGAAAAAATAAAGGATAAAAGTCTAAGAAAATTAGCATATTCAAATAGGGCTATAAGTGATATGAAAAATTTTAAGGAGATGACACAATGTTAGAATTTAGAGGAACAACAATTATTGGTGTTAAGAAAGATAATAAAATTGTGCTTGCAGGTGACGGTCAAGTAACAGCAGGTGAACACACAATTTTTAAAGGTAATGCTAGAAAGGTAAGAAGAATTTATAACGATAAAGTTGTAATTGGATTTGCAGGTTCTACTGCTGATGCTTTTAATTTAAGTGAACACTTTGAAAAAATGCTTGAAAAGTATTCAGGTAATTTAGAAAGAGCCGCTGTTGAACTTGCTCTTCTTTGGAGAAGTGATAAAGCAATTAAGCAACTTAATGCTATGATGATTGCGGCAGATAAGGACCAACTTTTAATTATTTCAGGTAATGGTGATGTTTTTGAACCAGAAGGCGGAGTTTGTGCAATTGGTTCTGGTGGAAACTATGCACTTTCTGCAGGTAAAGCACTTTATGAAAATACAGACCTTTCTGCAAGAGAAATTGCTGAAAAGGCAATGGGAATTGCAGGTCAAATTTGCGTATATACAAACAACCATTTAACAATTGAGGAGGTGTAATATGGCAGTTACTTTATCATCAAAGCAAATTGTAAGTGAACTTGATAAGTTTATTATTGGTCAAGCAGATGCTAAAAAAGCAGTTGCTATTGCACTTAGAAATAGATATAGAAGAAGTAAACTTCCTACTGAAATTAGAGAAGAAATTACACCAAAAAATATTATTATGCAAGGACCAACAGGTGTTGGTAAAACTGAAATTGCTAGAAGACTTGCTAAACTTGTAAAAGCACCTTTTGTAAAGGTTGAAGCAACAAAGTTTACAGAAGTTGGTTATGTTGGAAGAGATGTTGAGTCAATTATTAGAGATTTGGCAGAGGCGTCAGTTCGTCTTGTAAAAAAAGAAAGATATGATGAAGTTCATGCAAAAGCACAAAAAGCAACTTATGATAGACTTGTTCAAGCACTCTATCAAGGTTATAAAGCAAAGAATCTTGAACTTTCTGATGACCAAGTTAGAGAACATATTTTAGATGATTTAAAAAATCATAGACTTGATAATGAAATTATTGAAGTTGAAATTGCAGAGGAAAATAATGGTGGTATTCAAATGATGCAAGGTATGGGTATGGAAATCAACATTGCCGATATGCTTGGTGGAATACTTCCAAAGAGAAAAAAGAAAAAGAAAATTGCTGTTGTTGATGCTGAATTTATTTTTATGAATGAAGAAAGTGAAAAACTTATTGATATGGATAATGTTTCAGCAGAGGCTGTTAGAAGAGTTGAACAAGATGGTATCATCTTTATTGATGAAATTGATAAAATTGCAGGTAAGGGTGGTTCGGGTTCAGGACCAGATGTTTCAAGAGAAGGTGTGCAAAGAGATTTGCTTCCAATAATTGAAGGCTCTACTGTTCAAACAAAATATGGTGCAGTTAGAACTGATTATATACTTTTTATTGCTGCAGGTGCTTTCCATATGAGTAAGATTGAAGACTTAACACCAGAACTTCAAGGTAGATTTCCAATTGTTGTGTCTTTAAAATCAATTACTTATGAAGATTTTGTTAAGATTTTATCTGATACTGAGAATTCACTTTTAAAACAATATACTAAATTACTTGAAGTTGATAACATTAAACTTGATTTTACTAAAGATGGCATAGAAGAAATTGCAAGAATTGCTGTTCTTGCTAATGAAACAAATGAAAATATCGGTGCAAGAAGACTTCACTCAATTATGGAAAGTTTACTTGAAGATATTTCATTTAACGCAACAGGAGATCACCCAGTAATTGATATTAAGGTTGATAAAAAATATGTTGGTGAACATCTCTCTAATATTTGTAAGAAATTTGATTTAAGCAAGTATATTTTGTAAATTTTTGCAAATACTTATATAAAGCCTAATGATTAGGAGGTTATTATGATTAAAGAAATTTTAAATAACGAAGATTTTAATGAAGTTTTAAAATCTGAAAAATTAACTGTTGTTGATTTTTCGGCAGTTTGGTGTGGTCCATGTAGAATGATGGAACCAGTGCTTGAAGAGGCTTCTGAAAAATTAAGCAACTTTTGTAATTTTTATAAGGTAGATATTGATCAAAATGAAGACCTTGCATCAAAATATAACATTATGTATGTTCCAACCTTTATTGTAATGAAAAATGGTGTAGAGGTTTCAAGAACATCGGGTTATGTTGAAATGGAAGATTTTGAAAAATTTATTTCTGAAAATTTAAAAAAGACTGAAAATTAATCAGTCTTTTTTCTTTTTCTATTGAAATTATAGAGGTTTTATGATAATATGAAATAAATATAAATTTTTAGACTAATATAAAAATAGCAAATGAAAAGTAAGGAGATTATATGGAAACACCAAATAATAATTCTCAAGAGATTCCAGTAGTATCATCTAATGATGAGTTAATTCAAAAGTTTGATGAATTTGTTAAGGTTAACAAATTAAATTTGTCGCCTGAAAAAACATTTGATTTTATTGCTAGGGCATCATATTTTTTAAATAATGCAGATAGTAATAAACTTACTCCTTATTTTAATAATTCAATAGGTAAAGAAGATTATAATGGTGTTCCATCTAGTCATAGAAATCTTTATACTGTGCCTAAAAAGGTTAATAATTATTATGAGTATGGCAAGGGAAATTTAAGACCATTTTGTAAGTTCTCAGGTTTTGATGGGAAGCATGGTTCGAGAAATGATTTCCAAGTTTATGTAGATATTGAAAATGACCTTGTTTATGTAACACTTTATGTAACAAGACTTTTAATTGGTAAGTCAGGTAAGGTTTTTGGAGAGTCTGATTTTTCAGTTCAAAATTATTGCATACCAAATATAACAACTCTTATTCGTGGTAAAAGTAATGATATATTAAATGGTAAGCCAAATGTAATGAGATTTAATGAACAATATAGTGACTATGAAGCATATAACGATACACTTAGAAAATGTGTTATTATGGTAAGTCGTGTTGATATGGATAATAGACACCCAAATGATTTTTCAGATATTCCAAATATGAACAAGAAAAAGCAAACGCTTGCAAAGGAAATTTTCCAAGAAAAAGCAGATGAACCTCATCTTCATTTCTGTTACAAAGACTATATACTTCGTCATAAAGAAGCAGATAGTGCAGCGCTTGCAATCAGTTTAAAACAATTACCAAATTATTTAATTAGTCTTAAAACTGCACAAAAATATGATGATATTTTAACTGAGAGTTTTGGTTTGCCTTTTTTAGAAGTTAGAAATAAAAACTTAAGTTTTGACCATGAAACAATAAAACAATTAACACAAGGTATTAGAGAATCTTATAAGAATTTTTCTAAATCAGATAAGGAAATATTTAAAAATAGTTTCACAACTCAAATTAATTTAATGGCAAAAAAGATTAAAAAGGAATTAAATGAAGTTGAAGCACAAAATTTCATAAAAGATTCATTTTTTGTTTATGATGTTATTATAGGTCAAAGTGATTTAAATAAGTCAAAAGATTATGAGATGATTGATAGCATTACTGTTTTAAATGCTCAAACTGAGTTTTTAAAATCTCTTAGCGCTTGCAAGGGTGGAAGTTCAAAACTTAAAAATAAATTTAATATTGCTATTAATGATTTATACACAACAATAAATGCATCAATTGGTAATCAAAAACAACTTAATAAGAAAAAATACAATGATTATTATAACGGAACAGATTATCAAGAAAATTTAGAAGCAGGTTTAGAAAAATAAAGAGGAGTGTTTATGAAAAATATTTTAGAAAGTTTTGAAGAGGTTTGTAAAATCCTGCCAAATGTTTATAAAGTTGAAAATAATGATAATTATTTAAAGATAAGCACTGAAATTTTATTTAAAAAAGCAGAAAATTATTTAAACTTGTATATTTTATTAGAAGATGATTATATTTGTTTGTCGGATTCAAATAGTGTCTATTCTATTTGTGATGGGTTTTACGATATTAGTGAAGAAATTTTATTAGATTTTGCAAATAAGGTGGGTCTTGATTTTGCCGATTATAGATTCACAAAAATTGTGAATTTAGAAAATATCGAAGAAGAAATTAATAAATTTGAAAAACTTAAAGATTTGATTGAGAGTAGAGGATTTTAAGTTATTAGTTAATATAAAAGCGCAAATTTTTAATTAAAACAAGGGGTTAATTAAATAAATATTTAAAATTTTGCGATTTTTTTATAAAAATTTGTATAATGTTGTTGCAATTTGATATTTATACATTTATAATGAAATTATATTTTTTAATGGAGATATTATGGAAAATAAAACAATTTATTTAGATTATGCTGCTACTACACCTATGTCAACAGAAGTTTATATGAAAATGCTTGATGTGTTTTCTAAGCACTATGGTAATAGTTCAGCACTTTACAAAATGGGAAGAGATGCTGATGCAGTTTTAGAAGAAGCAAGAGAAAAGGTTGCTGCTGCAATCGGTGCTGATCCAGAAGAAATTTATTTCACTTCTGGTGGAACTGAAGCAAATAACTGGGCAATTACTGGTATTGCTAAGGCAAATCTTAAAAAAGGTAATCATATTATTACTTCTGCAATTGAGCATCCTTCAGTAATTGAAACTTGTAAAAAACTTGAACAAGAAGGTTTCAATGTTACTTATATTCCAGTTGATGCAAATGGTGTTATTGATTATGCTTCAATTATTAAAGCAATGGGTCCAAAGACTACTTTAATTTCTATTATGACTGCTAATAATGAAGTTGGTTCTCTTCAACCAATTAGAGCGATTGCTGCACTAGCGAGTGCAAGTGGAATTTATTTCCATACTGATGCAGTTCAAGCAATTGGTAGCCTTGCTATTGATGTAAAGGAATTAAATGTTGACGCTTTATCACTTTCTGCTCATAAATTCTATGGACCAAAAGGGGTTGGCGCTTTATATATTAAAAAAGGCACAAAAATTGATAAGTTTATGAATGGTGGCAGACAAGAAAATAACTTTAGAGCAGGAACTTTAAATGTTGCTCTTTGTGCTGGTCTTGGAGTTGCTATTGAAAATGCAACAACAGATTTAGAAAATAAAATTAAAAATGTTCGTATTGTTAGAAAGTATTTCCAAAAGAAACTTTCTGAAGCGGTTCATAACATTTCTCTTAACGGACATCCAACTCAAAGACTTCCAGGTAACTGTTCAATTACCTTTGAAGGTGCTGAGTCTGAAGCCGTTGTGATGCTTCTTGATAGTATGGGTGTATGTGCTTCAAGTGGTTCTGCTTGTGAGGCTGGTTCAAATAAACCTTCTCATGTTCTCGCTGCAATGGGTAGAGATTTAGAACAAATTAGAACAACTATTAGATTTACATTTGGTGAAGGTATTACAAAAGATGATTGCGATGAAGCAGTTGAACTTATAAGAAAGGCTGTTAAAAAGATTAGAAGTGTTTCTGCAATTAGAATATATAAAAATAAGGTGGATTTATAATATGTATTCAGAAAAGATTATGGGAGAATTTTTAAACCCTCAAAATTATGGTGTTATTAAAGGTGCTAGTAGTGTAGGAAAAGTTGTTTCTGACATTGGTAGTGAAATTGTTAAATTTTTTATTAAAGTTGAAGATAATAGAATTGTTGATTGTAAATTTCAAACCTTTGGTGGTGTAGTTGCAATTGCTCTTTCAAGTTTAGCAACAACCTTAGTTATTGGAAAAACTGTTCTTGGTGCAAAGAGAGTTGCTGCTGATGATTTATCTGAACTTGCTGGTGAAATCCCAGAAAGTAAAGCCTATCTTGTTAATATTGTTATGGCTGCAGTTGATAAGGCTCTTGAAAATTATGATGATAAATCAGAAGATTAATTTTGACGAAAATCAATAGGATTTAGTTTTATAATGCAAAAAATATGATAAAAAGAAAAATTAGCAATATTGCTAATTTTTTTTTGTTGTTATAGAAATTTACTAATTTCTTGGAGAATATTTGTTCTAAATCTTTGTTATATTTTGTTGACTTATTTTTTTTTAAATTGTAACATATTTTTATGGAAGAAAAAATTGAAACAAAAAAGCAAAATAAGTTAATTAAGTTATATATTGATTTTAATGAAAAACATAAAAAATTATGTGAAATTTTAAGATTTATTGTTGTTGGTGGAATTGCAACAGTTATTGATTATATCGTTATGGGTATAGTTCTTTATTTGTTTGACCCAGGTTTGTATCCACATTTTTATAATGTTTGGATTGGTGGTGGTGAACCATCAACAATAGCAACAGTTGTTGGAACTGGCATGGGGTTTTGTGTATCATTAGTTGCGAACTATCTTTTATCGGTTTTATTTGTTTACGAAGAAAAAGGTTCTTCAAAAACAGTTAAAGGCGCTATAATGTTTGCTGTGTTTAGTGCGATAGGGTTACTTTTAAATATGGCAGGTATGTGGCTTGGATATGATATTTGTGGTATAAACGAATGGGTAACAAAAATACTTATGACATTTATTGTTTTAGTATATAACTATTTAACAAGAAAACTCTTTATCTTCAATGATTCAAATAATAAAAATGAAAAAATAGTAACAGAAGAATTAACATCAGAAAACAGTCAAAATATAGATAATCAAGATGAAGATAATAAAGTTGTAGAGGATAATACAAATAATTAATAAAAAAGCATAAAATGGGGAACATTTTATGCTTTTTTATATAAAGAAAACCATCTCATAGTGAAGAATTTTAATAGATGTTAACAAATAGAAATATGTGTTTAAATAAAAATCTATTTTGTATTATATTGACAAAAATAAAAAATTATTACTATAATGTAAATGATGGAAAACTTATTTTTATTAAAAATAAAGTTCTTTGATATTTTTTTTTAAAGTTTATTATCCATCATTGAATATACTTTTTGGAGGTTAATATGTGTCCTTATTTTGATGAAAATAGAAATGTATGTAAAATTAATAAAACAACTCAGTCTGATTATCAAGTAGATACCTATTGCAAAGAAAAAAGTAAGTCTTGCACTGATTGTGAAAATTATAAAGAATGTAAACGAAAAAAAGGGGGAGCGCTTATCCTTTTTTAATTGTGAAATTAAATGATTTTTTATTTTTTAATCAGTAATAATTTAATAATTAACTAATATTTTACGATAATCTTTGTAAATTTGAAGTAATAATAAATTACTTTAAATGAAATATTATTGTTATTAAGTAAAGAAAACCTCCTAAGTTTGTATAACTTAGGAGGTTTTTTTCATTATATTTTTTAATTTTTGAGGTTTTATTCATTATATTTTTTAATTTTTATTGATTTTTACTTTGATTAATGTAGTTTTTATAACAAGAGTAACAAAGTGGTCTATATTTTTCATCACCACCAATATCAACAACTGAACCTGTTGTTGTGATTATTCCGTCAATAAATCTTGCATTTATGATTGCTTTTTTGCCGCATTCACAAATTGATTTTATTTCGGTAAGTGAATCTGCAATTTCAATAAGTCGTTTACTTCCTTCAAATAGATTTGATTTAAAATCAGTTTTAAGTCCATAGCAAAATACAGGAACTTTATCGGTTAATGTTTTAAATTGTTCAATTTGCTCTGCTGTGCAAAATTGACTTTCGTCACAAATTATAACATTATAATTTTTATCTTCACTTAATTTTGAAAATGTATCTATTAAATTTTCATTAAGAGAAAAAGCATAGGCTTCCTCTTCAAGTCCAATTCTGCTTTTAATAATTGTTTTTTCACTTTTATCATCTCGGTTGTCAATCTTAGGTTTCATAAGCAAAACCTTATAACCTTGTTGTTCATAGTTAAATCTTGTCATTAGTGCTTGGGCTGTTTTAGATGATCCCATAACACCATATTTAAAATATAATTTATAAGCCATAATTACTCCAAGTGTTATTTTAAATTAAAAATATAAAAATTGAAAACATTTTTTAATACTAAATTGAAATTTGTATATTTTTGTTGAAATTTCGCATAATAAAATTAGGAGGTTTATATGAAAACATTTTGTAAAGGTGCTATTTTTGGTATGATTGCTGGTGCTAGTTTAATGTCGGTTGCCATTGTAAAGGATAAAAATTTTTATAATATGGTAAAAGAAAAAGTAGATAAGGCTAGTTGTAAGATGTCAAAAATGGTAGAAAAAATCAAAACAAAAATAGAAGAAAATAAAAAGAAAGAAAAGAATTTTGATGAAAATTATAAAAATGAAAACCAAGTAGTCAAAGAGCAATTTAATGATTGTCAAAATAATGGTTGCTATGGAACTCAAATTTGTAATTAATAAATAAAAACTATAAGGTTTAAAGTTTAATTGAATTTTTCAATAAAAATATAAAAATGGTAAAATTTAGTATAAAACTGATTAAAATTTACAAATAAGGAATAATTTACAATTTAAGGTAAAATGTTTTATTTTTCTTAATTTATAGCAAAATTTGACAAAAAGTATTTAATATATTAATAAAAAGTTAGAAA
>JAFTMY010000115.1 GCA_017452165.1 Clostridia bacterium
AAATAAAAGAAAATGGCGAAATAGTTAAGGCAGAAATGACTAATAAAAAAATAACTTCAACATTAAAAGTCACAAAAGATGATGAAGATGGAACAGTATTATCTGGTATTAAGTTTGGTGTTTATAATTTAGAAGATAAACTAATAAGTGAACATACAACAGATGAGAATGGTTATTTTGAAGTTGTTTTAGAATATGGAAAATACTATTTCAAAGAAATATCTACACTAGATTCTTATGTTTTAAATAATGAGAAAATTCATTTTGAAGTAAAAGAAGAAGGTGCAGTAATTGAAAAATCAATGACAAACAATTTTAAGACAGGAACATTAGAATTTACTAAAACTGATTTAGTAAATGGTGAAGTTATACCAAATACTCTAATTGAAGTTTATAATTCAAATGATGAACTTGTTTTCTCTGGAAAAACAGATGAGAATGGTAAAGTAGTTATTGAAGAATTAAGATATGGAAAATACTATATCATTGAGAAAGAGGCTGCAACAGGATTTGTTATTACTGATGAAAAAGTAGAGTTTGAAATAAAAGAAAATGGCGAAATAGTTAAGGCAGAAATGAAGAACAGACCTATTTATGGAACATTAGAATTTACTAAAACTGATATATCTACAAGTGAGCCACTTCCTAATACAGTTATAGAAATATATACTGAAAATGATGAACTTGTTTTCTCTGGAAAAACAGATGAGAATGGTAAAGTAGTTATTGAAGAATTAAGATATGGAAAATACTATATTTTAGAAAAGGAAGCACCAGAGGGCTATATTTTAACAGAAGAAAAAATGGCATTTGAGATATTAGAAGATGGCGAAATAGTTAAGGCAACTATGGTTAATGAAAAAGTAGTTGTTGAAGTTCCTAACACAGGATTAAATGATTATTTTGTATTAGAAATAATATCTGGATTACTAATATTAAGTGGAATAGGAGTGATAATTTATGCTAAAAAGAAAAACAAAAAATAATAATGGAAGAAAGGGTCAACTTTTAATAGTTGGCTCTTTTCTTATAATTATAGGTATTGGAATTTTAGGTGGGAAATTAGTTAATAGTTATTTAGATAAAAAACAAGAACAGGACTTGATAAACAATTTTTATGAGCAACAAGAAGAATATGTTGTAGATGTTCCTGTTATGGAAGAAGAATTAGTAGAGGAAGAAGTTGTAGAACAAGAAGAAAAGAAAGAAACAACAACTCATACTATAAATTATATTGCAGTTGTTAAAATACCTAAAATTGGTTTAGAAAAAGGATTAGCAAGTAAAGGTAGTTATTGGAACAATGTTAATAGAAACATTGAAATATTATCTGAATCTGATATGCCAGATGTAGAGAATGGAAATGTTATATTAGCAGGACACAGTGGTAATAGTGGAGTTTCATATTTTAGAAAACTTAATAAACTACAAAATGATGATACTGTAAGTATTGTATATAACGGAAAAGAATATAAATACAAAATGGTTAATTCTTATGAAATAGAAAAAAATGGTTATGCTCATATTGTTAGAAATGCTGAAAAAAGCACTTTAACTTTAATAACTTGTAAGCATAACACTAATAAACAAATAGTTGTTATTTGTGAATTGGTAGAAGTTATATAGGAGGGATTTAATTGGAAACAAAATATAGTTTAAATCAAATAACTAAAACACTAGAAAAATTATTTGAGGCAGGATTTAATACTGATAAAAAAATCCTTGCTATGAAAATGGAAGATTTAGCAAAACTTCCTAATTTAGCACCTAATGAGCCTTTAATAATAATAGAGTTTAAGAATGCGATTAAAAACAGAGATATAATCGCTTTTTTAAGTGGTTATAAAGAGAAAGGAAATGATAAATAATATGAAAAAATTTGATATTGATGTTGATATAAATGGAAGAATTACTTTTGAAGTTGAGGCTAGAAATAAAAATGAGGCAAAAGCAAAAGTTGATGAATTATTACAAAATACTGCTTTGAAAGAGGCATTAGAAAAGTATCAAAACAATGTAAGTCTGGAAATGAAAGTAAGAGCAGACAGAAGTTTAGAAAGATAGAAAGAGAGGAAATTATATGGCACACGCAAAAAGAATACCACCAATAAAAATTAAGGTGGATATAAGAGGTTATAACTTTTTAGTTGAGATATTATCAATACACGCTGAAAGAAATGATGAAAGGTTATCAAAAAAATCTGGGAAATTAAAAGATAAATTATTAAGGTATGCAGTACCTTTTGAAACAGAAGATAAAGAAACTTTAATAGATGTAAGATTTTATAATAATGAGGCAGAAGATTTAATTGAAATACTATTTAGTAGTATAGATGAATTTGAAGTAAGTACAAATTATTTTGAAGTATTGTTAAAAGTAAGAGAATCAATACACAAAGAAAAAAGTGAAGAATAATAAGTCATAACACAAGAATGGAGGTGAATTATGTGGCAGGGAAATTAAGACTTATAACTGATTTGTATGGGCAAACTTTAACAGAGATTAGCAGAAATCCTAATGAATGGATGTCATTTTTAGAATGTGCTGCAATGAACTATAAATATCCATTTAACGATCAAGTTTTAATCTATGCACAAAAGCCAACTGCTGTTGCTTGTGCTGAAATAAATACTTGGAATGAAAGAGTTGGAAGATGGGTTAATAAAGGCTCAAAAGGTATTGCACTTATATCTTATAAAAATGGCGATTCTAGTTTAAAACACGTTTTTGATGTTGCTGATACAAGTAGTAAATTAGGTAAAAGTTTTAGGTTATGGTCAGTCACTAAACCTTATGAACAAGATATTATTGAATCTTTGGAAAATAAGTATGGCGAATTAGAAAACAAGGAAACATTAGCACAGGCAATTATATCAGTTTCTAAAATATTAGCAGAAGATAACTTGTCAGATTATCTATCTGATTTAATGTTTTATCGTGAAAATAGTTTATTAGAAGAATTAGATGAATTAAATGTTGAAGTGTTAATGAAAAATGTTTTATCTAATAGTATTGCTTTTTCTATAATGAAAAGATGTGGACTTAATCCTAATAATTATTTTGATGAAAGTGATTTCAAAGATATTAGAAACTTTAATAGTTATGATACTATGACTAGGTTAGGACTTGCGACAAGCGAAATATCTGAAATGGGATTAAGAGAAATTTATAGTACAATTAAAAATCTACGAATTATAGAAATAAATAAAATTCGCACATTTGAAAGAGAACAACAGAAAGAATATGATATAGGTGAAAGCAAGAATATTGCAGAAAGGAGTGGTAATTATGAAGATAACTTACACAAGACAGGGGGATTACGAACTACCAGACCTAATGTTGCCGAATCAAGAGAAACAAGTTCAAGCGAAAGGGAAATACGCAATAATGAGATTGAACTATCTGAAACAACAGAAGAAACCTTTATACACGACCTTATTGATGAAAGACCTATTGACGGAGCATTTGATAGAGATACAACAACAAGCAGAGATGAGAGTGAAAGAGATAGTTTCTCAAATGAAAGTCAAAGAGAACATCACGGAGGAATTGAAAGCAACAGACCAAATGAAATGGGTAGGGTTGATGAACAACTTACAGATGACAGCAGAGGAAATAGTAGCGAACGAATTGATTTACGCTTAAATGTTTATGACAAGAATAGCAACAAACATCCTTATGTGGTAGTTGATGAAAAAGTTAATCAAATATTAAGTACAACACCACATTTAAAAGTATCTAATAAGGATATTATAAATTATTTTGAAATTGAAAAAGATATTAGTAAAAGAGCAGAGTTCATTAAAAATGCCTTTAATTCTGATTATACAGGAATTATCATTAACGATAATATGTATGGTTATAAGGCATTTGATAATGGACTTTTATTATGGAAGGGAAACTATTTATCAAGAGATACAGAGTCTTTTATAAGTTGGGAAGATTTAACATATCATTATGATTCAATGATATTACTTCATCAATTAAATACGAAAATAGATCCATTGCCATCAGTTAGTCAGCAATTAACTTTAATAAATGAAAATGAGAAAAGTGAACAGAATGTTGATTTAGTATTCTCACAAGAATTTATTGATAAATATTTACAAGAAAAACACACTGAAACAAAGTATAGAATATACGAGCAATTTCAAAAAAGTTTATCTAGTCAAGAAAATGCAGAATACCTAAAAAACTTATATGGACTTGGTGGTGCAACATATACAGTAAAAGGCTCTGGTATAGGTTACGAAAGTAGTTCAAAAGGACTTTTGTTATATAGAGGTTATTTTGAAAACAGAGCAGAAAAACTATTAAAGTGGAACTATCTAGCAGAAAGAATAAGTTATTTAATTAAAGAAGATAGATTTTTAAATTCAAAAGAATTTGCAGGTTATGAAACTTGGTTAGAAAAACAAGAACAAGAAAGAGAGTTTGTTGAAAAGGAAAAAGAGTTAGCAACTCAAATAGAAATAGAAAAAAAAGAAGTGGAAGAAAAGGTATTAGAATATCAATATCATTTAGGTGATAAAGTTTATATTGGTGCTGATGAATATGAAATATTATCATTTGATGATGAGTTGGTTAGATTATATGATTATCAATGGCCATTGTTTAATAAAGAGATGTCAAGGGATGAATTTGATAGAAAAGTAATGGAAAACCCTTGTAATGACCATTTATTAAGAGAAAAAGTACCAGATGATAATAGTACGAAAGATATAGAAATAAGTCCAAATGAACAAGATAGCGTAAATGGTGACAATATTTCAGTTATTCAAACCGAAAAAGGGGCTATTGATACAATTTCACCTACTGAAACAGAGGAGTTTATACCTAGTTTTGAAAAGAAAAAGAAAAGTAGAGTTGAAACTTTTGATATTCATCCAGAAATAAAAAATGCAGATCGTAGTCAATTTAGAATTATAAATGATAATTTAGGAGTTGGAAGTCCACGAGAAAAATTTAATCGTAATGTTGAGGCAATTAAAGTATTAAAAAAATGCGAAGAAGAAAATAGATTTGCAACACCAGAAGAACAACAGGTGTTATCTCAATATGTTGGTTGGGGTGGACTATCACAAGCATTTGATAATCAAGATAGTTCTTGGAGTAATGAATATTATATTTTGAAAAACTTATTAGATGAAACTGAATATTCACAAGCCAGAGAATCAACATT
>JAFTMY010000116.1 GCA_017452165.1 Clostridia bacterium
TATAAATATTATTAGATATATTTTTTATAAATATTAATGATTGTTATTACATATATTACACTAATCAATATATAAATTTATTTCATATTTATTATAAATCATAAAAATTTTATGGTATAATTTTAAATAAAATAAAAAATCTATCTTTCAAATGTTTTTCATTTTTAAGATAGATTTTAAATAATACTAAATTTTAAGTAATTATTACTTTTATTCAGCCATATATTTTGTAACTAAACTAACAAATCTAGCCATATCTTCAACAGGGAGTCCTTCAATAAGTTTTGCTTCGCAAAGTAAAACTTCTGCTATTTCTTTAAGTTCATCTTTATTATTTTCAAATAAACCTTTAATTTTGTTATAAATCTTGTGTTCACTGTTAATTTCAAGAACCTTTTTTGCTCTAACATTTTGAGCATTTGGATCACCTTCTGGAATTGCTCTAAACACTTTTTCCATTTCAAGTGAAACTTCACCTTCTGTTGTGAGACATACTGGGTGGTCTCCAAGTTTTTTAGAAAGTCTAACATCAAATACTTCAGTAGCAAGTGTTTCTTTGATAAAGTCAACAATTGGCTTGTCTTCATCTGTTACTTCTTCTGTTGCATTTTCAATACCTGTGTCACCATCAGTAACATTTTTGAATTCTTTTTCCTTGTAAGAAGCAACATACTTAATTGCAAATTCATCAACATTTTCAGTCATACATAAAACATCGTAACCACTATTTAATACTTTTTCAGTTTGAGGCATCTTCTTAATTGATAAAATTGATGAGCCTGTTCCATAGTAAATGTATTTTTGATCTTCAGCCATTGCTTCAACATAATCTTTAAATGTAATGTATTTATCTTGCTTAATAGAATAGAACATAATTAAATCTTGAAGTTTATCTTTATCCATACCCCAGTTATTATATACACCAACTTTAAGTTGAAGACCATAAGTTTTATAAAACTCAATATATCTTTCTCTATCGTTGTCGCACATATCTTGAAGTTCTCTTCTAATTTGCTTTTCAATATTTGATGCAATTCTTTGAAGTTGTCTGTCATGTTGCACAGTTTCACGAGAAATGTTAAGTGAAAGTTCACAGTCTACTAAACCTTGCATAAATCCAAAGTATTCTGGAATTAAATCTTTGCATTTATCCATAATTAAAACACCATTTGAGTAGAGTTTTAATCCTCTTTCAAAATACTTAGAAAAATATGCTTCAGGACATCTCTTTGGAACATAGATGAGTGCCTTATAATCAATAGCACCTTCTACACTATAATGCATATGCATAAATGGGTCTAAATAATCATAAGTTAAATCCTTATAAAATTCTTTATATTCATCTTCAGTAATTTCGTTTTTATTCTTTCTCCAAAGAGGAATCATTGAGTTTATTGTTTCCCACTCAATGGTTGTTGCCATTTTTATTGTATCAGAATTTTCGTCAATTTCTTTTGGAACTGCTGGAGTTTCTGCTTCAATTTTAATAGGATAATGAATATAGTCTGAATATTTTTTAATAAGTTCTCTTTGCTTATAATAACTTAAAAATTCGCTATATTTATCATCATTTGTATCTTCTTTAATATGCATTATTATATCAGTTCCATGACCTTCTTTTTCGGTTTCTTTAATTTCAAAACCTTCTGAGCCATTACTTGACCAAACATATGCTTTGTCACTTCCATAAGCCTTAGATACAACTTCAACCTTATCTGCAACCATAAATACAGAGTAAAAACCTACACCAAATTGACCAATAATATCAATATCTTCTTTCTTTTCATTTTCGTTTTTAAATGCAAGTGAACCACTCTTAGCAATAGTTCCAAGGTTATTTTCAAGTTCTTCTTCAGTCATACCAATACCATTATCACTAATGGTAAGTGTCTTTTTATCTTTATCAGCATAAATCTTAATATCAAAATCCCCTCTATTAAGACCAATATTTTCTGATAAACTCTTATAATAAAGTTTATCAATAGCATCTGAACAGTTTGAAATAAGTTCTCTTAAAAATATTTCTTTATGTGTATAAATTGAGTTAATCATTAAATCTAATATTCTTTTAGATTCGGTTTTAAAACTTTTCATATTAAACTTCCTTTTTAGCAAATTAAATTTTATATTGTTAGCACTCTAAGTAGCCAACTGCTAATAATATAGTCCTATTTTTTAATTATGTCAACAAATTAATGACACTAATTTTACAAAAATATATTATTTAGTTTTAACATAGGTTTTTTTAAGTTAAAAATTCTTTACAAAAAATAATTAAAATGTTAATATATGTCATATATAAAAATAAATATAAAATAATGTAATTAATAAAAATTTAAAGGAATAATTTATGGAAAATTTTGTAATATCAACTGACTCAACTAGCGATTTTTATGCTGATGAAATTGAAAAAATGAATTTATATGTAGGAAAACTCAACTACTCTATGACTAAAAAAGACGGCGAACTTGTTGAATATTTAGATGATTTTAAATCATATGATGAATATGTTGCATTCTATAATGAACTTAGAAATGGAGTTTCATCTAAAACAAGCATCTTAAATCTTCAAGCACACATTGACCTTTTTACTAAAATGGCTGAAGACGGCATTAAAAATGCTATCCACATTACTCAAGGCATGGGACTTAGTCCAACAGTAACAAATGCTGAAATGGCTATTGAAGAAGTTAAAAAAACTTATCCTGACATAAATTATGTTGCAATTGAAAGCAATACCACAACTTGCGCTGAAGGTTATCTTGTAAAAATTGCTTATGCTCTTAGAGAAAAAGGACTTTCTATGCAAGAAACCATTGAAAAAATCAATGAATTTAAGACAAAAAATCAACATTTTATTGTAGTTGAAGACCTTAACTATATGAAGCGTGGTGGAAGAATTAGTGGTGTTAAAGCCGCTATCGGAACAATACTTAAAGTAAAACCTATTATTGAATTTACAAAAGAAGGTAAACTTGAAATTGTTAGAAAAGAAAATGGCACTAAAAAAGCATATAAGTCAATTATTCAAGAAATTAAAGCAAACTTTACTATCAATGAAGAATTTAACAATGTAATTATTATTCATACCGACAATGAAACAGGTGCAAAAACTCTTGCTGATATGTTTGAAGCAGAATTTAACATTAAACCTGAAATTAGAATTATGGGACCAATTGTTGGAACACACGTTGGACCTGATTCAGTAGCACTTACCTTCTTATCAAATGAAGAAAGAAAGTATTAATAATATGGATTAAATTATGGATTTTGATAATTTTAGAAAAGAATTAAAATGTAAAATATTTCCATTAAATACTTTAAAAGACTATAAATTTGTAGTAGTTTGCTCTAATTATAAAGGCAAATGGGTGTTTAGCAAACATAAACAAAGAGACACTTGGGAAACTCAAGGTGGACATATTGAAAAAGATGAACAACCACTTGATTCAGCAAAAAGAGAACTTTTTGAAGAAAGTGGAATTATTGATGCAATCCTTTATCCTGTTTGTGATTATGATGGATATACATTAGAAAGTTCATCAACAGGTGTGGTATACCTTGCAGTGGTAAATTCAATAGGAAGTTTTCCAGAAAGTGAAATGGAAAAAATAGATTTTTTTGATGATATTCCTAATAATTTCACCTACCCTAACGTTACACCACTCTTAGTCAAAGAGGCAGAAAAAGTATTAACTTATTTAAATAAAAAATAAATTGAAATTTTTAAATATTACAAAAAGATAGTATTTGTAAATTTTTATAAAAATAAAAAGATGATAATTATTTTAAATTATCATCTTTTTTTATATATTAATTAGATAAAAAATAAAATCAATTATAATTTTTAATTGTAATTTTAAAAAATTATTTTTCACTATATATCAATCTATTAATGTAAGTTCTTAACATACGAATAGTTAATCCTGATTAACTTTTAAAATTAAATCTTTCTTTAAAATCATTAAAACACTCTTGACAAAGCCAATGACTTCTATTTTTTTCTAAATCTTTATAAACATAACCACTCTTTTCAACTTTTTCTGATAAATTTTCAAGGTCAGTAATTTTTGTATAACAAAACTCACAATGTTCATGATCATTTTTATCACTAGAAACGAAATCTATTTTTTCAAACTTTTGACCGTCCATATAACCTTTATATGCCAAAATTCTCCAATCATCATTTTTCTTTACCATAAAAACCTCTTAATTTTTATTTTAAATTTTTTTTATTTTATCTTTTTTAACTATTTCACTTAACTCATTATCACAGTATTTTTTTCGTTTTAAACAAAATGTTCCACTTATACCAATTCCAATACTAGATGCTATTCCTACAAAAAACATAAGCGTAAATGACGGTATAACAAAGTAAAGTCCACAAATACCAACTCTAGCAAAATTTTGAAAAGTATCACGATAAAATACTGAACTATAAAAATAACCTTTTTCTTTTTGGTCTTTTATAAAATCATCAAAATAAGAAGTAAATAAAACTTGATAACTCATTGTTATTAAAAGAGAAACTATATAAATTGCAAGTGCTGAACTTGAGAAAGAAATAAATGTCAAACTAGCAAAAATCAAAAAAGAACAAATAATAGTATAATATAGATTTAAGTTTTTCTTTTTCATAAACTTTGTTAAGTAATTTGCAAATATGCTAACTATATATTGAACAACAACCAAAAGCCCAACAACCGTATAAGAAAGCCCCATTACATATAAATATAATGGCAATACAACTTCATTAAAGAGTGAAAAAACTCCTGTAAAAATATGAAAAATATTATATTTTTTTGTATCTTTCAAAACTACTTTATAATCAAGAGTTGGGACATCTTTTTTATTAGAAAAATCTTTATAACAAATAACAAGAGGAACTATACTAATAATATAGAGAACTAGCGAAAAAACAATTACAAATACAAGCGAATTTTTAAGTTCTCCTATTAAATAAACACTAATCACAGCAAAAATAATTTTTCCGATATGTTGACCAGTTTCAAATTTTGCAGTATTTGTATCATTATCCATAATGCAAAATAAATAGTTAAGAGAACCATAATAAAGCATAGTTGCAACAGCATTCAAAAAGGCAAGAAGTAATATCATTAATACATTAAGTTTTGTGAGAAGTAAAAATTCCCCTGCAATAAGTGGAATTATATGAATTATAATACAAATTATTGGATTTTTTTGAACTGATTTTTTGAGCAAAAGAAAGAATATTCCCGTAAGAGAAAAGTTTACAACTGCATATAAAAAGCATAAAAACAAACTCTCTGTTTGTTTATAAATAAGCAGTTGTATAAATATTCCAATAGCAGACTTTGCTAAGCCATTTAAAACTCTATGCAAAAATAGAGCGTTAGAACTTGTTAATTTTTTCATAAGAAAACTATAACACTTATTAAACTAAAATTCAATAATTAGATATTATTTTATCAATATAATATTAATTATTTTTTAGTAAGCAATTTTATTTTTAACTATTATCATTATTGTTACTTTTTTCTTTATTTGTTTCATTTACCTTTTCACTTTCTTTTTTATTTAAATCATTTTTTACTTGTTTTTTTCTTTTAAAACTATTTTTTGCCTTATTATATAAATCAATTAGTAAGCCCAATGTTTTTTTATCTTTTGGAAAAAACAATTTTAAAAATAATATAGAAATAGCAAATGTTACAATTTTCTCAGGAGATATTGGAAGCCATAAAAAAGCAAGATAAGCACTAGAAACTTTAATCATCCAACCTATTTTATAATAAGTTCCAATTCCAAGCATAATATAAGACCACCCATTAGTTAAGAGCCAAGCCAAGCCAAAACAAAAAATAAATCTAGGATTAAAAATAAACTTTGCTAGATTCATAAAAAATAATTTCATTTTAGATTTTTTCTTTTCCTTCTCCATAACATTTTCTCCTAATATTATTTTATCACTAAAAAAATATTATTTGTAAATTAATTTTATAACTCTTATAAATAATAAAAACTCAGTTTCAAAATTTGAAACTGAGTTTTTATTTAAAACTGCTTTAAATCTTCAATATTTATATCTTTTCCAACTGCGACAATATTAAACACTTTTTCATTTGCAATTCTTTTAGCAAACTTATTAATATCTTCAAGTTTTACCTTTTCAAATTTAGATTTTCTAGTGCTAAGAGAAGTATGTTTATTATCATTATGAATAAGTGAGCCGTTAATCTCAGCAATGTCTGAGTTTGTTTCTGAAGAAAATTCCATACAAGATTTCTTCCAGATTTTTGCACGCTCAAGTTCAACTTCTGTTGCACCATTTTCTGCAAGTTCTTGAATAATCTTCTTTATTTCAAAAATAGCCTTTTGCACGTTTTTAGGTCTTGTTCCAAAGATTATGAACATTTCGCCGTGACCTGCTTTTATTTCGCTATAAGCATAAATTGAGTAAACAAGTCCTAGTTCTTCTCTAATTTTTTTATAAAGTCTTGAATTTTGAGAATTTCCTAAAATACTTGTATAAAGATTTGCAACATACTTAAGTTTACTATCATAAGTAACACTTTTAATGTGTATACAAACATTTGCTTGATTATCATCTCTTTCAATAATTTTATATTTTTCTTTAATATTAATTTTAAGTGGAGTATAATCAACTTTTTCAGGCTCAGCATTATAGTCATATTCACTTATAAAATATTTTGTAACTATTTCATCTAATTTTTCAAAATCTATATTGCCACAAACCGAAATAATTGTTTTTTCTGGTATATAAAATCTTGATTTATATTCAAGAAGTTGTGCCCTTGTAACATTTGAAATAATCTCTTCAGTTCCTAAAATATCATGAGCAAGAGTTGTTCCATCAAAGTAGTTTTCAACAGTTCCTTGATACATAACTTCAGATGGTTCATCTTCATACTTTTTCATTTCTTCAATAACAACATTTCTTTCTCTATCAAGTTCTTCTTGTAAAAACTTAGGGTGAAGAAGCATATCACTATAAATTTCAAAGCATGGTTCAAAGTTTTCAGCAAGGCATTTAAATATAAATCTTGTAACCGTTTTAGAAGTGTAAGCATTAAAATCAGCACCAAGCATTGTAAATTTATCCATAATTTCTTCAGTAGTATATTTTTCACTACTTTTAAAAACTAAATGTTCAATAAAATGAGAATATCCCTCTTCTGTTTTAGATTCATTTTGAGAACCAACTTTAAAAAGAATATTTGAAGCAATGACATTTTTATTATTTTTTTCTAAAATAAGTCTTAGACCATTATTATATGTTTTTGTATATATTTTCATAAAATCTCCTAATCTTTAACATTATATATTTTAGATTAAAATTAATCAAGCAAATCAAAATACAATGATTAATTTTAATATTTTAACTTGTAAAAATTTACATTTATAATTTATTATTTTGTAATTTAAATAAATTATATAAGTTTTTCTTAATACAAATAAAAAAGTAATTGCTTAAAACAATTACTTTTTTTATTTTACTCATTTACAAAATATTCACCATTGACAAATTTTACAAGATTATTTTTAAGTAAGATATTCAATGATTCTTTAAGTTTTAATTGTATATTATTACCAATTCTAGAAAATCCGAGTAAATTTGCTGTCGCATTAAAGAGTCCCACCTCTGTAATTCCTACACTATTTTTAATAATAACAAACATACCACTTGAAAGTTCAATATTAGCGATATGCATAATATCTCTAGGAGTTGCTCCCTCTTTTGGTATTCTCATTTTTACCATCATATTTTTATTAACAACATAGTAATCATCAATTTTAAAGATAATTTCTTTGTATTTATCAATCTCTTGAGCAAACTTAGAGCGAATATGAGTAGTCACCTTTTCTCTTCCAAAAAGTGTTACAGTTTTTTTCAAAAGCAACTCTTCAGTAATTGGAGCTTCCTTTTTTACCAAATCAAAAATTGTATTATAAAAAGTTGGATTAGGCTTTGAATTTATATCATACTCTTCATAAACATCAAAAAATGATTTTAAATCTTTTTTCTCAATAGGAGTTTCAACTATAAAATTTTTATCTTCTACATTTTCATTTACCTCTTGATTAAGTTGCACCGAATTTGAATTTAATTTTTTATCTTTACCTAAATTATCATCATAAAACTTAATTGCTTTTTTAACATTTTTAAGCAATGATTCTTTTTCAATAGGTTTATTTAAGAACCAGTCAACCGACCAAATTCTATAAAATTTCCAACCAAGACGCTCTAATACTTCTTGTCTAAGTCTATCCCTATCTCTTGTTGTTTTCGCCATTTTATAAGTTTCACCATCACATTCAATAGCAAGAACAAAGTCTTCATTATCTGGGTGTTTTATACCAATATCAATTTTATACTCACTGCAACCGATATTTTTAACAACCTTATAACCTTTTGAAACTAAGAAATCATATATTTCATTTTCAAGCAAGTGCTTATCATTTTGCTCTGTATAATTTTCCTTATTAACATCAACACCATGCTCTGCAATATATAAATATTCTTTAAGAAGTTTAGTTCCTGTCGCAGAAGACTTAGCAAGGTCGATATCTAACGATTTTATAGAAGCAACAAGTTTAATATTATATTTAGCACGAGTTACAGCAACATTAAGTCTTCTTTCTCCACCTTTTTTATTAAGTGGTCCAAAATTATGTAAAAACTTACCTGCTGAGTCTCTAGCATATCCAACACTAAAGATGATTGTATCTCTTTCATCACCTTGCACAGTTTCAAGATTTTTAATAAAGAGAGGTTCAACTAAACTATCATCAAAGAATTTTTCATACTCAGGGAATTCTTCTCTTCTTTCTTGAATAGCCTCTTCAATAGCACCCTGCTGTGAAATACTAAACGCTACAACACCAAGACTTCTATCAGGGTGAGTTTTAAAGTGTTCAAATACAAGGTCAACAACTCTTTCAGCCTCTATTTTATTAGTTTTAGACTTTCTATCAAAAATACCGTTTTCAACAAAGTGGAAATTAATTCCCATATCATCTCTATTTTTATAAGCAGATGGGAAAGTAACAAGCGAATTTTCATAGAAATTAGCATTGGAAAATGCAATAAGATCTTCAGTTTTACTACGATAGTGCCATTTTAATCTATGTTGTTTTAAAACTGCTGAACTTAAATCCAAAATAGATTCAAAATCAAGTGCATCATCTTCATACTCTTCGTTTTCATTTTCTTCACTTTCTGTAACCATACCTGCATTAAAGAAATTGCTTGGAGGCATCTGTTTAGAGTCTCCAACAACAATAACTTGTTTTGCTCTTGAAATCGCACCAATTGAATCCCATGGGAAAATTTGAGATGCTTCGTCAAAAATTACAACATCAAAATTAAATGAGCCAAACTCTAAATAAGTACTTACACTTAGTGGCGACATTAAAAGACAAGGTTTTAATTTTTGAACAAGTTCACCAATTTCTTTAAATAACACTCTAACTGGTTTTTGCTTGATTTTTTTATTAGCCTCACGAACCAAAGTGCTAACTTGACTACCTGAAGCAATACTATATTCATCAGGCATATTTTTAGATATTTTAGCAATAATTTTAGCCTTAGAAATTTCAAAATTAAGTTTATCTTTTGATTTAAAGTTTTTAACTGCATTATCTTGATTAAATCTGCTAAAACTACTTAAAATTTCATTTCTTTCAATAATAAAGTAAACATATTGCATATAAAACATTGATTTAAATGTTAAATCTAAAGTTTCTCTTTTAATATTATTATCAATTGATTTATCAACAAATTCCATTAAATCAAGTTTTTCTAATTTTTGAGTAATACCACTAAATCTATTCCAGTTTTCAAGTTTATCAAAATTATCTAAACAATCATTTAATTTTTTCAAAATCTCATCAAAATTCATTGTATAGAGTTTAATTTTATTTATATCAAAAGAATTTTGTAGTACCTCAATTTCAAGTCTTTTTTCTTGATTTTCATCATAAAACTCTAGCATTTTTTGAAGATTTAATTTAATCTCTTCAAACTCTTCCTTTGTAATCTCTTCAAAAACTTCAACCTTAAAGTTTAAAACCTCATCAAGTTTTAAAAGTTCTTGATTTACTTTTTCAAAGTTAAAATCAGTAATTTCTTGATTATTTAACAGAGAAATAACTGCCTTTAAATCGTCATCTAATTTTTTCTTTAACAAAATCGTTTCTTTAGCAATATCTAAATACTCTAAAACATCATAATAACTATACTTATTAAATTTCTTAACTTGATATCCTTGAATAATTTTTTTATCTTTTTTGTATCCACTCTTTAAAAATCTATACCACTTGTTATACTTATCACTATATGCTTGATAAAGAGTATCAATATCTAAATTAAAAATTTCTTCAGTATATCTTTCAAGAACTTTTGATTTTTTAATTTCATATTGTTCTTTAGTTTTTAAGTAGATACCTATTTGAATAATAATTTTAGATAATTCTTCTTTTCTAAAAATATTACTATCAAAAAATTCAAGTTTAGATACGACTCTAATAAAATCTAAATACTTATCCATTGATTCTAAATTTTCAATAGAAATTTCAAGATTTTCATTTACAATGTTAACAACATTTTGTAAATTTTCAAAATAATCTATAAAATTTGTAAAGTTGTTTTTTAGTTCAACTTTTGACTGATAAGTAAGGTCAAAATGATTAAATCCAGCCCAACTATTAA
>JAFTMY010000117.1 GCA_017452165.1 Clostridia bacterium
GAAATAGGTTAATAATATTTATCTTCTGCATATCACCAATAATCTTTTTCATATTTCTTTTTTCTGTCTTCAATTCATTCACTATAACAACCAACACAATATCCAAATATATATGAATATTATAAATCTTTAAGTAAACAGTTGTCTGAATCTATTCCGTGAACTGCAACTTGCTTACAAGACCAATTATTATTTTTATGTTTTACTGCAACAGTAACTTTAATTAGTTCACCTTTATACTTAGTAAAATATGAATAAAATCTTCTTACACTGCTTGGGTATTTATAACATTTTTTATCTGTCTTTTTTATTAAATTTAACATATATTTTGGAATAGGTTTATTAAAATTTCTATCTAACATTTTAACCCCCTGCAAGCACTAATTTATATTCTAAAAGTGCATTTAATTTATTAAAATATTATTCAATATTTTTATAAATAATCTAACAATTTTCTTCTGAATTATTAATAAAATTATTATTAATTTTATAGCAATTTTCTTCTTCAAAATCACCTAAATTTCTGTTAATTTCTTGCTCTAATTTTTCTTCTCTTGTAAGCTCTTTTTTAACCCTAATTACTTCGCCAGTATCTGTATTAATTGTGTAATTTAATGTGTTATTTTTGGGGATATAATTATCTTCATCAAATAGCTCATCTTTATAGTCTTCAAATGAGTTTATTTCATCAATTAAATTTTTTATTTCTGTTAAGTCTTCTTTTGGAAAAATTGCATTATTTGGTGTAGAATTGCTTGTTTTTATATTAATTTCAGCATTATTTTCAGTATTTTGCAGTTTTTTATCTTCTTTTTCTTCAAGAATTTCTAATTTATTAATTTCTTTATTTTCTATGGTTTGCACTTTTTCTGGTTCTTCTTTTGTAATATAATCAAATAAAGAATAATTATTTTCTTCTTTTTTAGGTTTATTTATTTCTATTTTATTTTCATTTTTTACTTGCTTTTTTATCTCAATTTTTGGCTCAAATTTAGACCCATCTTCGTTATATAAAACGCCTTCAATTTCGTCTTCTTCAAAGTAGTGGATTGCCCAACCAAATACAATTTCATCTTCAATTATTGCACAGTTATTAACAGCACTTTTTCTAGCTTCATTTGCTGCATATTTCATAAAACTTTCAAGGTTTTTTTTATTAATTAAAGTCTTATTATCTTTAATTATTTTCACGCCATTATTTATCTTTTTTGCAAGCACTTCACTTGCATTTTCTTCTAAATAATTTTTAATAATTTCTTCTTGTTTATTCTTTGTTTCAAGATTCAACTTAATCATTTTTACCTCCTAATTTTTATTTTTTTAATAAAGAAAAAGTCCGTTATTAAAACGGACAATTTCCCCATATTTTGTTATACTCTCTTTTTTTAATAGGCACTATATACCAGGTTGCTCGATACAATGGATTTTTAGAATCTTCTGAAATCCTTTCAAGTCTTTGTTTTTCAAACTGAGCTAAACCATAAGTATTTGTATGCACGCACTCTATTAATTTTCTTTTTCGTTTTGGTGTAGAGTAACACACTTTATATCCATACGGATTGTTTAAATTTATCTTCATTTATTCTCCTAATAAACTTAAAATACTTTCTTTCAAATTTGGTAGTTTTGAGTAATGATTTCTTTCTCCCGTATAATCATTTTCAGTCTTTGCTTTTCTAATTAAAATGTTTGTATACCATTCATTTCTAAAAAATCTAACATCACTTATTGATAAATATACATATTTATTTTTAATTAATAAAAATGCAGAGAATGAATAATGGTTCTTATTTGCTTTTACAAATATCCATTCATTTTCTCTGCATATACTTTTTAAATAGTTTATATATTTTCTTTCAAAACTTTTATAATCTTCACAAGTATAACAACTAGATGAAAATTCATAATTTTTATATTTTTCTAAATCTTTTAATTTTGCCATTATTTAATCTCCATAATTCTTAATTCAATACTTGTTTTATAATACCAATCATAATTTGCTCCAATAGTCCAGAAATATTCTTCGGCTGTTTCATCATCTATATTAGTATCTAAATCATATTGCTCTTCATCTAATTCATCATTGGTATAAGCATCTTTAACCCAAGATGTCTTTATTTCATTTTCAATCAATCTAAAATATTCTTTTTTAGCATCTTCTTTATTCTTATATAAGTATGTTTCTACTTCATCATAATCTGGTGTTGTATAATCCATTTGAATCATATATACTTTGTTTTCCATATTATTCTCCTTTGTTCATTGTATCTTCTTTTATAATTCCATAAACATCATCTGCATAATAACAACAATTAAATCCGTTAAACATTGCTTTGCAGATTATATCTTTATATCTTACTTTATACATATTATTTTCTAATTCACCAATAACTTCAACTTCATCCATTTCAGTTGAGTTCATTTTGCCTTTATTTAAAGAATAAATAAAAGCATAAGTTTTAAACGATTTAAAATTAGCCAATTCTTCTAATACCTCCACCAAAACTAGATAATGTTATTGTTCCAAATTCGGAGCAATAATCATCATCTTTGTTCCATACATACGCAAATGCGTAGTAGTGATTTCCACTCTTCTCAAGCAAGTTGTCCCATTCTTCTTTATAATCTGTAACTATTAAAAAGTCATAAAGCTCACCAAACTCTGTATATTCGTGTGTTATTGCATATACAACGCAATTATAATTTTCTTCAATTTCTTTTATCTTTTTCATTAGTTCTGGTTCTTGGTAAGCCCAAAATCCACCATAATTTTCAAAGAAGCATACATTATCTTCTTCTTTAAAACCCTTAATATAAGGTCTATAAATATCTAATTTCTTTAAATAGTTAATTGCTAGTTCTTTCTTTTGTTCTCTTGTTGTGTTCATTGTTTTTTCCATAATTTTTATCTCCTAAATTTTATTAATTAATACAAATAATTCCGTTGCTATATTCACGGTATCCACTATAACTAAATTCTTCACCATATCTTTCATAATCTATATAATTATCTAAAAAGTCTGGTATTTGGTGGCAATCGTGTAAATAGTAGTATCCTAAGTCATACCAACTATAATCTTCGTAGATGTAAATATCATCGTCCCATCTATCTCCTGAATCTTCAACTCTTCTTTCAAATTCACTAAAAGATTCAACTTCAAGAAACGCTTCAAAGGTCTTATATTTGTAATCATCATCTAAAATTCCACTTTCTTTTAAAGTTTCAAATAAATTTTTCGGGTGAACATAATCCCAATTAACATAATTATCATCAATTCCTTCAATGTCTTGAATAAATAATTCTTCATCTATTCCTTCTAGCTCAAAACCTTGTTTTTTGAGTTCTTCTTCAATTTCTTCATAAGTGTCATAATCACTGAAATCTAACCATTTACTTCCTAAGGCTCTTTCATTACATTCGTTATAAGATCCATAGCTTCCAATTACTACTTTAATGTTTCCCATATTAAAATTCTCCTATTGTTTCAAAATTTTCTAAATAAATTTTTTCGTAAGCATTTCTGTATTCAAAATAAAAACCATTCCAGTCTTCAAAGATGTCTAAGTCTTTTACACTTATTCTTCCTGAGTCTGTAATGGCTAATTCAATACTGTTTTCTTTTTGATTTGTAATAATGAAGTTTATAAAATTTTCTCCATCATAATAATCATATTCATAATTAATTAAGTTTTTATCCATTTTTAGTTTCTCCTTATTTTTCAAAATATCCTTGATAATAACCATCAAGTGCGTAATGGTCTGCATACTCTTGTAATGTAATTATTAAGTCTGCAAGCTTCTCATAGTTTTCTTGACCAAGTTCTTCATGAGCTTTATTTGCTAGAACTTTTACTTTGTCAAATAACTTATTTGTTTCTTCTGACTTATTGATTTCTATTCCAAGAAAATTAAATATTTTTTCTTCATTCATTTGTCATATCTCCTTAAATTTATTTATTTTTATCTTTTCGACACGGGCGAAATATCACGTTTTGGTGTGAATAGAGTAGGTATATAGGTTCTTGTGTAAATGTAAATGAAAAAGTGAAACGACTCAAAAAATTTTGTCTTAAAATTAACTCCAATAAAATTTTACACAACGAAAAAGCCAAGCACTTCTGCTTGACTTAAAACTATAAATTATTAAAATACTAACAAAATTTTTTGAGCATTTACATTTACGAAAAATGTGATATAAGACAGAGACGAAAAGATAAATTTTAGTGTTTTATGAGAGATATTTTTATTATATAAAATATATCCGAGTAATCTAAACTCCACTTCATTTTACTCAAAGTATTTATTATAACAATCATTAAAAATACACTTTTGCATAAAATCGGCATATTATTTTGATGAATTTTGCATAAAATCGGCATATTGGTTTAGTGATATTTGCATAAAATCGGTATGTTTAATATGTAAATAGAATCATCTTTATTAATAAAAAATAAAACATTTTGATAAAATGACTATAATTGATAATATATTAAAAGCATCTATAAAAACTAAAAATCTTAATAAACCTAGATAATTCTATAAGTATCTAAAAGCATCAATATTTAACAATTATAGTATTTGACTACAATTGACTACAATTTTAAAAATATGCTGTAGTCTTTTTATTTTTTATATAGGTTAATTGCTTATTTTATAAGGGATTACAGGGGTATAGCACAATACTACATTATTTTATTTTATTTTGGTAAGGTGGCGGTCGCGGGTTCGATCCCCGCCATCAGCTCCATAATTAAAAGTCTTGTAAATCCTGATAATTTCAGTGTTTACAAGATTTTTTATTTTTGTAAAATGTTACTATTTTATAACCCGATTTTGGCTTGACACCAATAATGACACCAATAAAAATGAGTAATTTTAATAAAAATCTTAAAAAATAGAGTTTTAAAACTATAACAATGATGAATTTTACTAAAAAACTGCCTAAAACTGCCTATTTTTGCCTAAAATTATCTATTTGTGGTGTCAAATTTGGTGTCAAATTTAGATTATTATTTTTTTGTTGCATTATTTATTATTGACAAAACCCTATAAGTAGCTTCAAAGATATTTTTTGAGTTTAATAAACCAAAAGTATCAGTTGCAATTTGCAGACTTTTGTTATTAGATAACGAAGCAACTAAATCTGCCTGTTGTTGAATTTGCTTTCTTGCAACTTCTCTCTTATTTTCATTTTCAATCTGTTGTTGAGCTTGATATTTCCAAAATTCATTAAAGTTGTTATTTACTTGTCTTCTATTTGCATAATAATTATTTTGATAATATGCGATATCATTATACGGAAATTGATTAATATAGTTTCTTATCATTCTAGATTGTTCAAGTTGTGATTGTAACTGATTTAATTCTCTCATGTTTTTTTCATAGTCCGATATTAGTTTTTGTTTAAAATCAATTGTTTGAACCAAATCTTGCTGGTCACAATTTAATCTTCTAGAAAGCGCAGCTAAAGTGTTATTTTGTGCTTTGCTAATGTCATTTTTGCCTTGCTCAAACATTTGTATATTTCTTAAACCAACTCCACTCAAGTTTGCTAGAGCATTTTGAGATAAACCATTTCTATTTCTTATGGTTTTCAAATTATTATTTGATTGAATTATTCTAAATTCTAACTTATCTGCAAAACGAACAACGTCTGCTTCATGATCTGTACTATACCAAGACAACATTTCACTTAGAGATACCGCAAATGTTATTTCTTGAAATGTTCTATTTAAATACCATTGAGCAAAAGCCAAATAACTGCCAAGCCAAAATTCAGGACTTCTATTTATTGATTGATAATTAATAAATTCATTGCCCATATACTGTTTTTTTACATCATAATAAAGATCAATTCCTGTTTTACCCATAATTATTGCTGGATCTCCAGACGCAAACATTCTTGCAATTCCACTGGTGATAAATTCAGCAAAAAAGAAATCAATGTGCTCGTGTTTATAATTTACTGCGAAGTCTAACATAGTTGCCATTGTAGTTCTTGCATTATTTACATATAACTCGTTATAAGCGGAGATCGCCATTTTTAATTCCCTCCATAATAATATCTCTTACATATAACTCATTTGAGTTAATTGATAAATCTATTTTACTATTACTATAATCTTCTCTTGCTTTTAAATCTCTTTGACAATATTTATTATAATAGATTTCTTGGTTAACTTCTTCGCCTGATTCAAAATTTAACTTATTGAATGCTTTTTCTGAAATTATTACATGTTGAATTCCAAGTTTTCCAAGTTTCATAGCATTTCCCAAATGTTGAAGCGAAATAATATTATTTAGAAAGTCTTCAGCAAAAGAAAAATAGGAATCATCAGCTCTATAACCTTTTATAATGTCGTAACCACTTAAATCTACTTTAAAATGTTTTAAAATATACTCTTTAGCTTGTATGCTAATTGGGGAAGTTAAAGTAAATGTTCTATTTTCAAGCAAAATAGCTAACCAGTTTAATATTGAATATTTTTTATCTGTTAAATCTAAAATTTTCAATTCCTTGGTATCAATAGAATATTTGTTTACCCACCCTTGAACATCTCTAGATTTTGCAGCCCATTCACAAGCTAATTCATAATGTTGAGTGCAATAGAATCCAATACCATAATCATTAGTTTTTTTGCCCTTTTTGTATTCTGGTCTTTCAATTACCTTGTTAGAACCATGATAAATTGTTAACATAAATATATTATACTCCTTTGTTATATGTAATTATAACATTATAATGATATAAAAGTCAAACAAGTGTGATAAATTTATAACATTATAATGATAGTTTACATTTTATTATATGTGTCATTTTATATAAAAATTAATTTTAACCACAATAAACTATATCATTATAATGATACAATTTAATCAAAATTATACAAAATAAAAATACAAGAATTTGAAAACTAAGCAGGGTGATAATTCTTGTATTTTTTCTTTTTATATATTTTACTTTTTTCTTCTTTTTCTTTTCTCTAAGATTAATTCTTCAATATAATCTTCAAGTTCATCATCTGTCATTTCATTAGTAGACTTAGTATTTTGAGTTTCTTCTATATTTTGACTTATATTTTGAGTAACCACTTCATTTAATTTATTTGTTGCATTTTTTACATAATCATTATTAACTGAATTATAAACTGTTATTGTTGTTTTTACATCTCTATGCCCTAAAAGTTGTTGTATTACTTTTGGGTTTTCGTTCATTTCAAAAAGCATATTTGAAAATGTATGTCTTAAGCCGTGAAAATGTATACCATATTGCTTTAAATCATTTCTCTTTAGAAACCTTTCAAATATACATCTTGTTCCATCATAGGTTCTAAATGAGCCATCATTATTAGCAAAGATTGGTATTTCTCTTGCAGTTAAATTTATATTATATTTTCCACTTTTTAATTTTTGTGTTTCTTTCCATTCAGATAATGTGTTTATTACAATATCAAGTAATGGTATTTCTCTAACAGAGCAAGTTGTTTTTGTATCACTTAAAACTCTATCTCTTCCTGTTATATCCCCATTTTCATTAAATTTTGGTATTTCAGTAATGGCGTATTCTATTTTCAACTTCTTATTTTTTAAGTCTAAATTGCACCATTTTATGCCTAATGCCTCACCAATTCTAAGTCCTGAATACATTAAAATAATACAAAGTGGTTTTATAAAACTATCTTTTTCTTCATCTAATGCTTTAATAAATTTGTTTCTAATTTCTGGACTAATTGCCTTATAACTATTTTTATTATTATATACTTTTCTATCGTGCAATTTAACTTGTATCTTTTTTGCAGGGTTAACTGAAACCCAATTATTATCTATTGCATAATCATAAAATTGATTAAATAAAAATTTAATTTTCTTAACTGTCTGATTAGCATAATTTTTTTCAATCATAATATTAATAATCTTTTGAATTGTTAAGGTCGTTACATTATGCAATTTTATATGTTTTGTGTAAGGTTCAATATGCTTTTTAAAATTTTGAATATTATTTTCGAAAGTTCTAGCTGTAACATTACTTTTCTTAAATATCATTAACCATTCAAACATTAAGTCTGCAAATGAATTATTAGATACACTTACATATTCTTTATTATTAGCATAAGTCTTTTTTAATTCTTCTAATTTTTCAATAGCTTCTTCTTCGCTTTTTGCATAAGCTACTTTTTTTATAAATTTACCTTCTATATTTACACCTAGAGATAATGATGCAACCCATCTTCCATCTTTTCGTTGAAAGATAGAGCCATCTTCTTTTTGTTGTTTAAATTTTTTCTTATTATTATTCATAATTCACCTCATTTGTTTGTAATTTGCCTAGTTAGTTTTGTTCCATTTAAATCAATTCAAATTATTCTAAATCCAACATACCAACTTTTTCAGTAAAATAAAATAGAATTACTTGGGTTAAACTTGGGATAAAATCAATCAAAGTTGGGATAAACCTTGACTGAACCTTGACTCAATATGGACTCAACCTTGTCAGACTTGGGATAAACCAATCATTTGTTGGCTTTTGTTTTAAATAATGAAACATAACTAACGTTTAACTACTTATTATTTTTCATTTCTATTAAAGTTTAAATTAAAGTTACAATAATTTTTTTTAAATTTCCAATTATAAAATCACACTAAATCATCACGACTCACACTAAATCCACACTAAAATATTACAGAGTCGCACTAAGTCATTACAGAGTCACATTTTTAATTTTTTCTATAACTCAATTTGGCTACTTTCAACACCTATTAATATTCCTGTTTTTACTCCTTGAATATATTTGTCTTTAAGCTCGTAAGCATAATTGTCATCTATCATAATCATTAATCTTTCAAATTTTGGTCTTTCTTTTTCAGGTAATAAATTCATTATTTCATTGCTGAGTTCTATCTCTTTTTTTCTTTTTGCCTTTAAAGTGGCATCTATTTTTCTAGATGTTTCATCTACATTTCCATAAAATAATTCTTCTAAAATTTTCATAATTTCTCCTTGTAAAAAATCTATATCTAATTAAATAGATATA
>JAFTMY010000118.1 GCA_017452165.1 Clostridia bacterium
ACATATATGCAAAGGTACAAAAGGGGGTTTAGATAGATATGTAAAGATAAGAGAAGAACATAAGGAATATCTGCAAAGGGTTTTTTCTGTAGAAAAACCTTTTGCTTGGGTAGAGAGAACAACAGAAAATAAAAATATAAAATCTATTGCAGAAAAGTTAGGATTTGGCAAGGTTGGGAGCAGTCATGAGTTTAGGAAATATTGGGCATCTACTGAATATGCAAGAAGAATAGATGACACTATGACAAGATCTGAAAAAAAAGAAATTGCAAGAGAGATAGTTTCAATGTTAGGACATGGCAGAGCAAGGGATGATTTAATTAAAATCTATATAGGCAGATTATAAAAAGGCAACAAGCAAAAAAGCAAAATAAAAAAGGTGAGTGCAAAAAGATTTGCACATCCTTTTTTTTGCTTTTGCTTTGCCTTTTATTTTTTTATTGACATTTAAAGGGTTTTTTGATAATATATATAATATATATGGGGTAAGGGGTAAAAACCTTAAAAACCACAGCAACCACCACAAAAAGGGCTTGTCTTTTGTGGTGGGGTAAGTAGGGGGTAAAGGGGTAAATATTCCCATTATTCTATATATTGGAGGTGTAAAGATTTGAAAACTAAACTTATGGAAATAGTGCAACAAGAAGAATATATATCTATAGATGATATTCAAAAAGGACTATGCAGTAATTATATTCAAGATTATTGCTATATTTTGCATGATAAAGATATTGCAGAAGATGGCACAAAAAAAGCATCTCATTACCATATATACATAAGATTAAAAGATAGCACAGACAGTAAGTATATTGCAAAAGCATTTAATGTAAAAGAGCAGTATATAAACAAAGTCAAGGGTAAATGGGTAGATGTGCTATTATATGCAACTCATAAAAATAGACCTGAAAAATATCAATATGCAGATGATGAGGTTATAAGCAATTTTGACTTTGTAAAGGTAAGAGATGCAGAAGAAGAGAAGAAAAAAAGTAATAGCAGATTAGAAGAAATTATAAAACAAATTGCAGATGGCACAATAAGAGAATATAACTATTATAATTACATAACAATAGAAGAAAAGATAAAATATAACAAACAAATAGATATAGCATTTAAGTATAGACAAGATTGTATAATAGGAAAAGGAGGACATCGTAATATGGAGGTTATATATATTCAAGGTGCAAGTGGCACAGGAAAAACAACCTATAGTAAAATGTTAGCAGAACAAAAAGAATATAGTTATTATATATCTTCTTCAAGTAATGATATATTAGGAGATTACAAGGGTCAAGATTGCCTTATATTAGATGATTTAAGACCTTCTTGTATGGGGTTAAGTGATTTATTAAAAATGCTTGACAACCACACAACAAGCACAGTTAAAAGCAGATATAAAAATAAGTTTTTAGAGTGCAAATTGATTATAATAACTTCTATATTGCCTATTGATGACTTTTTCAGAAATGTATTTTCAGAAGAACAAGAACCAATAATTCAGTTAAAGAGAAGATGCAAAACTATGCTTATTTTTAGAAATGATACTATAGATGTATATTGTTATTCAATACAGAAAAAAGATTATAGTCTAAAAGGAGAAATAGAGAATCCTATAAATCCTATTGTTATTCAAAAGCAAGAAGAAGAAGAAAAAGAAGCAATAGAAAACTTGCTCGGTGCAAAGTTAAAAGTAGCAGATTGCCCATTTTAAGATGGCACTATTCCCCTTTTTTGCCTTAGCTGACAAAAAGCAAATAAATAAAAAATAGTCAAGGGTTAAAATTAAAAAATTTCTTGCAAGAGAAAATTTTTAATCCCTTGACTTTTTTTTATATTTGCTATAATTACAAGGCAACAAAAAAGGTATTAGATGTAAAATCGATAAAAATATAAATGTATTCTCATATACATTACAAAAGACAATTTTAGGTTTCATTTGCCACAGATAGAGAAAAGGTTTCATTTGCCTTTTCTTTACAAAAGATTGTTTGGGTCTTCCTTGCTATTGCTTTTGGACTTGTTCCAAAAGTATTTATATATATTTTGTTTTTTGCTCGCTTTTTACTTGAGCATTTGCAAGGTTTTTTGCCTTGTATTATTTGCATTGTTAAGATGCATTTTTCAATTTTTGATTAAATAGAAAAGCAAAATATTGTTTTTTTTTAAGGCAAAAAAGTGCCTCATAAATGGCACTCGTGCCAGTTATGAGAATTACATTATTATCTATTATTTTTTGTTGATAACAAAAAATAATAGATATAAAAAGGAGGTATGTTATGGCAAACTTACAAGGTCAATTATATTATGCTTTGCAAAATATAAACTTATCAAATGATACTGAAAAAAGAGATGCAGTATATAGCAGAATATCAGGAGAAGAAAAAGAGAATACAACAAAAAAAGATTTTAAGGACATAGGGGTAAGTAGTGGGTATATATTCTCATTCTCATCAATGCAAAATATTTGCAGTATAAGCAAAGATTTTGCAAACTTTTGCAAAGAGCAAGGTATAAATAAAGCAAACAAAATAAAACCACAAATTGCAAAGCAATTTTTGGAGTATAAGCAAAGTATGGGGTTAAGTGATAGAACACTTAAAACCTATAAAATGGCACTTGAAAAAATAAATATAGCAATAGTAGATACATATAATTGTAAAGGGTTTTGCAGAGGTGAGGACAATATAAAAAACTTTCATATTGCAACACCTCAAATAATAGATAGAAGATTAACAAATACACAAGTAGAGCAGATTATAGAAAATGCAAAAAAATATAAAGATGCTTATAAGGTTAGTAGTATGTTAGGGTTAAGATGTGATGAGTTAAAGCACTTGCGTGCAAGTGATTTTAATTTTGGAAATGGTGCAGTAGTAGAGCATATAAAACAAGGCAGAATAGACACAACAGACACAGTACATATATGCAAAGGTACAAAAGGGGGTTTAGATAGATATGTAAAGATAAGAGAAGAACATAAGGAATATCTGCAAAGGGTTTTTTCTGTAGAAAAACCTTTTGCTTGGGTAGAGAGAACAACAGAAAATAAAAATATAAA
>JAFTMY010000119.1 GCA_017452165.1 Clostridia bacterium
ACTAATAAATATTTTGATAAATGTAGTTATTTTGAAACTAAAGAATTTTGTTTTGGAAATCTTGAAAAAGAAAAATTAAAAAATAAACTATTGATAGAACTTCAAGAAAATAATTATTTATCTAAGTATGATAAATTGTTTATAGCAAATTGGGAAGGTTTTACATGCTTAGTTTATTCAAATTTAAAAAAAATTAATAAAAAACTTGAACTTTCTTGGTTTGAAGATGGTTTTGGAACATATAGTTTTGATGGGCAATTTTTTTTAAAACCAAATTTAAAAACACGGATAATAAATAGAATAAAAGGCAATTATTCTTTATATAATGAGGTAAAATCATTAAATTTATTCAATCCAAAATTATTAGTTTGGAAAATTAATAAACCTTTAGAAATAAATACCATAAAATCCCCAAATGATGAATGTAAAAAATTTTTAAATGAAATTTTTGAATACAATAATTTAAAAGATACATATAAGGAAAAATTTATTTTTTTCCAAGATGGATATAAAGATTTTGAAGATACAACAGATATAGAAATGTTAGAAATAATTGCTAAAGAGGTAGGGAAAGAAAATATTTTTATAAAAAGACACCCTAGAGATACTTCTAATAAATTCAAAAATAAAGGGTTTAAAACAAATATAGATACAAAGATTCCATCAGAATTAATTATATTAAATAATGATTTTTCTAATAGTATTTTTATTACTTTTTATTCTCAATCAATAATAACATCATCACAATTGTTTGGTAAAAAAATAAAATCAATAATTCTCTCTAATATTAACAACAAAAATAATAATGATGAATATTATAAATATTTGTATGAATATATTTATAAAAAAGATAATAAAAATTATATATTACCTAAAACAAAAGAAGAATTAATTAATATTTTAAGATCAATATAATATAAAAAAAGACATAGTAAACTTTAAGTTTACTATGTCTTTTTTATATTATTATCATTTTATTTACATAATAATTGATAAATATCATTTGGAGTATTAGCGATACCAATTTTTTTGATATCTTTTAAATCGTCTATTTGCTTAAATCCAAATCCATAAGTCACAGGTAAGAAATCAATATTTAAATCCGTTGCTCCTTTATAATCACTAACAGAATCACCAATCATAATAAAATCTTCTTTTTGATAATCATAATTATTTATGCACTCTTGAATTATATTAGTTTTTGTTAGTTTTCCATCAAAATCAGAACCCTTGACAAAATCAAATAAACAAAGAATATTAAATTTTTTTAGTAAGTCAATTGTATAATCTTCTCTTTTATAGGTTGCTATAGCACATTTAATTCCAAAATTATTTAAATTAATAATTAATTCATTGATTCCATTATATATTTTAGCATAATATAAGAATTCATTTTTATATAAATTCCTAAAAATAGTAGAAGCTTTAATAGTTTCTTCATTAGTTAAATTATAAATAGTTTTTAGAGATTTTTGAATCGGTGGGCCAATGCAGGATTTTTTTTCAATATCAGTCATAGGTCTTAAATTTAAAGTTTCAATAGTATAATCTATAGCTTTAGATATACCAGTTGATGTATCCATTAGTGTTCCATCTAAATCAAAAATAGCAATTTTATATTTTTTATTTTTCATTATATTTTTCCATTTTCATATTTACTAGGTGTTAAGAAATATATATTCATTTTTGTTTTTAAAAAATCAAGTTCCATTTTTATGTTTTTATTATTTTCCTCAATAGATTTTGATTTTTTTTCATATATTAAAGATTTATTATAATAATTTTGTAAATCATTATGAGAAAATCCATCGCAACCTGCAAGATAAATATTATTTTTATTAATATTTAGTAAAGCATATAAGCATAAAATAAGAGAATTATCAGAGTTTGTTTTTGTTTTTTCACATAGAGAAGCATAATTTAACATGTAATCAATAGGGTAATCTAGTTGAGTAATATTTGATGTAGCAATAGTTATAGTTTTATGGTTAGTTGTGTTTAATAGAGATATATCAGCAATTTTACTATATCTTTTAGAGTTACTAATAAATAGTAAATCATTATTTATATTATGAGGATTAAAATTTAAACTGATAATATAAGGATTTTCTTTTGATATAAATTCATTAATTTTATTTTTATAAGTTTTTATAGTTAAGCCTGGACCTATTAATAATATTGGTGAACGAGATATAATATCTTTAAGTTTTTTATATATTTCATTATCATTAAATTGAATATTTTGATAATTTATATAGCTTTCCTTAATAAAATTTTCATCATATAATAATTTTTTATCTTTAGGAATTTTTGATAATATTTCATTTATACTGCTTATTGTTAAAGTGTTTTTATTAAGTAAAAATTGAACATAATTAGGATGGCAGTTTTGCATTGCAGAGATATAAAAATCATATTTATAGCCCCAATATTTTTCATTATAAATTGGCATTAAGTTTGTATCTATAATTTCAAGAATTTGGTTTAAATTGTATGCTTTTTTATAATAATTATTAAGGTGCATTGCAAGGAGCTCAGATGGACAATTTCCAGCACTTTTACCCATACCATATGCAGTAGAATCTAAAATTAATTCTCTAGAAGTATTAAATCTCGCCATTTCAGATGTATTGCTAAAAGCGAGTTGAAAATTATTATGTGAATGATAACCAATTTTTATTTCTGGATTTAGATAATAATCGATAATTTTAAAATAACTAGTTAAACTATCTTTATCAAGTAAACCATAGGTATCAACAATTGAAAAAGCATAAGGTTTTATTATATTGATTTTTTTTATGTATTCGATCATTTCTTCTATAGAATAAGAAGTAATAGATATTGCTTGAATAAATAATTTATATCCTTTTTCTTTTATTTTTTGACAATAAGGTAATGCTTGTTCAATTTTTTCTTTTTTAAATATAACACGAATACCTTCTATAAAACTTTCATTTGAGGGTGTTATATTATCTAAAGAACATGTTCCAAAGTCTATCATAGCAACAGGAATTGCTTGTTTTTTTTTTACATTTGAAAAAATTTCATTAAATCCATTAGTATTTGGTGTAATAGTTCTATTAATATCAAAGGGTCTTCTTTCATCTAAAAACCCAATTTCTATGTATTCAATACCAGAATCATCAAGTCTTTTATATGTATTAATAATTGTGCTATGTCCAAAATTCCAATCATTTACATAGCCACCATCACGTAATGTGCAATCTAGCATATTAATCTTTTCAGCCATTTATTTTCTCCTTGTTTTTTATTAAATTAATTACAAACTCCAAATCTTTTTTTGTATCAACAGAAACATCATAATAATCTACATTTATCATTTTTATAGGAATATTAATGTCTAAAAATCTAATTAAATCACATTCTTCAATTTTTTCTAAGTTGCTTTTTGGTGTATTATTATAAATATTTAAAGCTTTTTTGGAAAATACGCCAATTCCAACAAATTTTTTATAATCAAAATTTAGACCACCTTTAGGATAAGGAAGAGGACTTCTTGTTGTATATAAAGCATAGCCTTTGGTGTTAGTAACTATTTTTATATTTGTGTAATCTAAAACCTCGGGGGCTGTTTTTATCGTTGTCATAGCATTTGAAACTTCTTCATTTGTATTTAATGCAGATTTTATTACGATAGAAATTGATTCAGGTTCAATTAATGGTTCATCTCCACCAATAAAAACATAATAATTTGCATCAAAATAAGTTGAGATTTCGTAGAGTCTTGATGTGGGTGTGTTATGATGTTGAGATGTCATTACTGCATTGATATTATATTTCTTACATACTTCAATAATCCTTTTATCATCAGTAGCTACAATTAATTCATCAATTTCTTTTACTTTTTTTGCTTGATTATAAACCCACCAAATCATTGGTTTTCCACAAATATCAGCAAGTGGTTTACCTGGAAATCTAGTAGAGTTATATCTAGCGGGAATAACACCTATTATTTTCATATAGTTCTCCTTAAATAATAAATAAATTATATTTATATTATAATTAAAAAAATATAATATGTAAACTTATTAAAACAAAAAACATATTAGATTTAATCTTCTAATATGTTTTTTATTAATTTAATATATTTATTAATCATTATCTACGCGTTGTTCTTGGTCGATGATTGGGGTTGTTTCGGCTTCAGCAATTGTATCATCTTCAAAATAATCTTTTTCTTCGTCGTAATTTTTTGGTTTTTGTAAGTTTGTTTTAAGTTTTACCATTATATATCTATTTGGCTCGTTTCCATAACTTTCTGTTACAACTTTATCATGTTCAGAAAGTGCTGTATGAATAATTCTTCTTTCATAAGCGTTCATTGGCTCAAATTTAAAATCTCTACGACTACGAATTACATTGCTTGCTGTCTTTTTTGCAAGTCTTGTTAATGTTTCAACTCTCTTTTCAATATACTTATTGCTATCAACAGTGAGTCTCTTCATTTCGTCTCTTGCTTTATCCTTATTATAGATTGCATTAAGGAGAATTTGGAATTCTTCAATTGATTCACCTCTTTTTCCAATGAAAAGGGCAGTGTCATTACCTGTAATATTAACAAAGAAATCATTTTCTCTTTCTTCAACATAAACTTCAAGGTCTAAATCCATAAGATTTAAGATTTTATCAACGAGTTCTTTAATGTTGTTTTCTTCTTCAGAAGATGTGTTAAGAGAAATTCTAACAATAGCCTTATCAAATAAAGTTGCTTGTTTTAAAATTTCAATTTTAACTTCATCTCTTTTTGCTCCAAGTTTATAAAGACCAAGTTCAATTGCTTGTTCAGCTGTTTTTCCAGTTGTTTCAATACTTTTCATACTAATTTTTCTCCTGTAATTTACCTTGTTTAATTAATTTTTTTGCTTGCTTTGCTAAAACTTCTTCAACTTCTAATTGTTGTTTTTTAGTAATCTTATTAACAATAAGGTTTACTAATTGACCAAGTCCAATTGAAGCAATATTACTTGCTAAGATGTAAATACCAAATGAGGCACTTGATGTAAGAACGAATAATACCATCATTATTGGCATAATGAACTTCATAATTTTCATACTCATTTCCATTGAGCCGTCCATAGATTGCTTAGCGAGGGCATTAGCATCTTTATTTTTTAAATGAGTAGAAGTTTTTTCCATAATATATTGAGAAGCGAATGTAACAAGAGCAGCAAGAATTGCTAAAATAAAGAAACCATTATTTTTTCTACCACCCTCTGAATTTACAATACTTGAAATAATTTCATATTCTGCCTTATCAATATGTTCGTTTACATAATCAGTGTAGCCACCTTGCTTAGCGATATCCTTCATATTATCATAAGATTGGAAAGGATAAATTGTTGCATCAGCAACCCAAATATTATTAACCCAAAGCCAAGAAGACTTAATTTCATGCCATTTTTTTACAACTGCATCAGAACATAATGCTGAAGCATCGTTAATAATACCTAAATAGTTTGTGTATAAATTTTCAAAATATGCTCTATTTTTGCCAGCGTTAATTTCATCTTCACTAATCATATCTGAAATTTCTTTTTCTTTAGCTGTTTTTTCTGCTTGCTTAGCAGTTTTTACATCTTCAGATGTAGCAGAAGCAATTTCATTATCAATAGCAATAATTTGCTTTACAATATCATTAATTTTTATTGATTTATTGTAGTCTGCGATAAATATATCAGCAGTTTTTGCATCTGTTATATCATATTCAGCAATATCTTCGTTTTTAGAAATGATAAAATCTTGACTTTGCTTAATATAAACTGCTTGAAGAGTTTCGTATTGATTAATTGCTTGGTAAGCAGAGTTAGTTCTAAGAGAACCGAAGAAAGAGAAGAATATTGTAATTGAAAGAATCATATTGATAAGCATTACAATGCAACCTGTTCCTGTATTTAAACCTTCTCTTTTATAAAGTGAGTTTGTTTGAATTCTCACTTTTTGAGCATCTTTACCAAACTTTTTTTTGATTTTTGCTACTTGTGGTGAGCATTTTTGTTGAATAAGTGTTTGTTTTTTTGAATTAAGTTTTGTCCAGAAGTCTAATGGGGAAACGACTAATTTTACAATAATTGTGACTAATAATATTGTCCAACCGAAGTTTCCAAGTCCACTTTGAAACCAATTAATTAAAATTGACCAAAGTCCACTAGGGGAGTCAGGACTAGCAAGAAATGGAAGTATATTCATTATAATCTCCTTACATAAAATTTTTATATTTTTTCTTTGGGTTAATTGGAACGATATCTGTTCCACCAATTGAATGATGATTACACTTAATGAGGCGTTTTAAAGTTAATTTTAAACCTATAAAAAATCCCCACTCGGCAAAACTTCCACTCGAATAAATCGAGCAAGAAGGATTAAATTTGCATGCGTGGGGAATAAATGGTGAGATGCAAAATTTGTATACCAAAATAAAAAATATTGCAATGTATTTTGGAATATTTAAAATTAATTTAAAAACTTTTTTCATTAAGCAAATCTGCCTTTTTAATGAGTTTTAAAAAGTCGTTTTTAATATCAGCGAAAGTAAAATTTTCTATACAATCTTTTGCAACAACGATTAAGTTGTAATTTTGCTTTAAATTAATGATTTCGCTGTAAACAACTTCACGAAGACGGCGTCTTATCAAATTACGCTTAAAAGCATAACCAATTTTTTTAGATACAGCAAAGCCAACTTTAATATTTTTAGTTTTAGATGAAGTAACATAGATGGTCATAGTTTTACCAAAAAAATGAGAGCCTTGTTTGTAAACATAATTAAATTGATAACGCTTTTTAAGTCTATTGACTTTTTTTAACATAATTTTCCTTATAAACTATTTTCTAATAAGTTCTTTACGACCTTTATTTCTTCTTCTAGCAAGTACGTTTCTGCCACCTTTTGTTCTCATTCTTTCTCTAAAACCATGAACTTTAACTTTATGGTTTTTCTTAGGTTGAAATGTTCTTTTTGTCATTTTTTTATGCTCCTATAAAATCTACTTGTCTATGAACATAATTTGCACATAGATACTTTTTAATTATAAATGAAAATCAGTTATTTTGTCAAGAATAAAGTTAGAATTATAATAAAAAAACTCCAATCAAGTTAAACTGACAGGAGTTTTTATATGAAAAATATATAAAATTAACTATTCACTCTTAGTTTTTATTAAACAACTATTAATAAATCTCTTTGAATGAGAGAGAGATAAAGCAAAAATTATAATCATAATAGTTGTTATAGCAAGCATTGCAGTAAAATCAAATACAAAGAAAGAGAGTTTTGTGAAATCACCAAATGGGAAGAAAATAGTTTTTACAATTGATACAATAAATAAAATTAAAGCATTTGTTCCCATTGAATAGAAAAATACAGAAGTTAAAATATAAATTTTAGATGCTCTAAGTTTATTATTTTCATCTTTTTGGATGTTGAAAAATACAGATAAGTTACAAATAACTGAAATAAAAGCAAGGTAAGAATAGAAGAATAATAAACCAATAAAGTTGTTATAAGCATTTATTGCATAGTAAGTATTTGTAAAAATGAAAAACGCTGCATAAAATACTATTTGAAACCATTGTGGGATATTAAGTTTTGTAATTTTTGTAATGAAAAAACCGAGTAAGAATATACAAAGAGAAACAATTACAAATATGTAGGCAATTAAGTAATTAAATTCATTATAAAATTTAATAGCAGTAATACCAAAAACATTAAATGTAATAATAAATAAATGAATAATGGTGAAACAAAGTGCAACAATTAAAGCAATGTTTGCAAATAAGTTTTCTTTAAAACTTTTAGAAAATTCGTTCATAAATAAAAATCCTTTAAAAAAATAAGTTGTTATAATTATTGTAAAAATATATTGATATTGTATAAAAATATTAAAATAATAAAATTTATTACATTTTTAATAATTAATCTACAATTCTAACTGGTAAGATTAAGTATAAGTATTTGTTTTCATCTTCAGCAGGACAAATTGTGCAAGGAGCAATTTGAGAAGTGAAGTTGATTTTTATAAACTCATCAGTTATTGTGTGCATACAGTCACTTAAATATCTTGCGTTAAATGCAATAGAAATATCCTTACCATCAAGAGAAATTGTGATGTTTTCTGTAACATTACCAATGTTAGATGCAGAAGTAAGGGTTAAGATTTTTTCACGTATATCAAAGCGAACTAAGTTATTTTTATCCATTCTAGCAAGAAGACTTGCTCTATCTAAACCATCTTCAAGTTGTTCTTTATTAACTAAGATTGTTGTAGATGTTGTTGCAGGAATAACTTGTTTATAGTTAATAAATTCGCCTTCTAAAAGTCTAGTTAAAATTTTAATTGAACCATCAACAATTAAAAGGTGGTTTTGACCAACTAAAATATCAATAGTTTCTTCATTATTATCGATGTTTAAAAGTTTAGAAATTTCATTTAAACTTCTTGCAGGGATAATGCAACTAAGTTTGTCAGCAGTAGATGTTACGCTTGTTTTAACCATAGCAAGTCTATATCCATCAAGTGCAACTGAAGTGATTTCATTATTTTCAACTTCAAATAAACAACCTTTTAAAATTGGTCTTGCATCATCAACAGCAACTGAGAAAACAGTTTTATCAATAAGTTTTTTAAGTTCTACTTTTTTAATTGTAATTTTTTCAGGTGAGTAAATTTCTTTAATGATAGGGAATTCATCTGCGTTCATACATTGAAGATATCCTTCGCTATCTGTGTATTTAATTCTAATAGTATTTTCTTCTGTTAAAGAAAGTTCAATTTGTTCATTAGAAAGTTTTTTAACAAAGTCTGCAAAAAATTTTCCTGGAACAACAACTTCGCCTGCAATTTTAACATCAGCAGGAATTGTTTTTTCAATAGAGATTTCAAGGTCTGTTGCAGAAAGTGTCAATGTATCTTCACTTGCGTGGAGTTTAATTCCTTCTAAAATTGGATTGGTTGTTCTAGTTGCAGTTGCTCTAATAACTTTTAAAACTGCATCGCTTAATTCAAGCCCTTCACAAATAAGTTTCATATATATTTCTCCTTTTGGGTTAATTATTAATTTTATTTTCCTTCAATCATTTGTTTCATATCGTTGATTTGAATTTCAAGTTTCTTAGATTTTTTTATATCTTCTGTAACTTTATCTTTAGCGTAAATTACTGTTGAGTGGTCTTTTCCAAAAATACTGCCGATAAGTTTTAGTGGAAGGTCGATATATTCAGCGACTAAATACATAGCAACCTGTCTTGCTTCGGCGATATTTTTTGTTCTTTTACGAGAAAGTAAGTCTTCTTTTGTAATTCCGTAGAACTTGCAAACTATTTCAATGATTTTTGTAGCATCAATATTTTCGCTGTTGTTGTTATCTTTTGCAATATCTTTAAGTGCTTCAACAGCAGTTGCTCTTGTGATAATAGGAACATTGTTAAGATTTGCATAAAATACAACTCTTTGTAAAAATCCTTCCATTTCTCTAACATTAGTTGTTGAAATTTCAGCAATATATTCAATAACTTCTCTTGAAACATTAAATCTTTCAATTTGTGCTTTTTTGTTTAAAATTGCGATTCTTGTTTCAATGTCAGGAATTCCAACGTCTACAATCATACCCCACTCAAAACGAGAACGAAGTCTTTCTTCAAGTGGATTAAGTTCTTTTGGTTGTTTATCAGAAGTGATAACAATTTGTTTGCCGTTTTGATGAAGTTCGTTAAAGATGTTGAAAAATTGCTCTTGCGAACCGTGTTTATTGATTAATCCTTGAATGTCATCAATAATGAGTATATCAACATTTTTAAAAGTTTCTTTAAATGAATTTGCGTTATTGTGTTGAATTGCATTTGTAAAATCATTTACGAACTTATAAGTTGTAATATAGACAACATTAAGTTCAGGATTATGTTCGGTTACATAATTTCCAATAGCAAAGAGGAGGTGAGTTTTTCCAAGACCTGAGCCACCATAGATAAATAGTGGATTGATTTTGTTACCAGGTTGAGCGGCAACTGCTTTTGCTGCTGCTGTTGCAAGTTGGTTGCTTCCACCAACAATGTAGTTGTCAAAAGTTTGCTTTGGGTCAAATCTAAAACTCGCAGGTTTTTGCTCAAAAGTAGATGTTGTTTGAGAGTTAGAACTTGATGTCTTTTGATTTTCTACATTTAACTCGCTTTCACTCTTTTCTTCGTTTGTGCTAACAAGTATTTCAATATTATTAATTACACTATAAACCTTGTTGCAAGCAGCAATAATTTTTGTCTTGTAGGTTTTTAAAAGTGTAGATTGTGTTCCTTTAGTTCCAGTAGCAATAACTAATGTGTTTTCTTTAAGGTCAACAACCTCTAAACTTTTAATCCAAACATCAAAAGCAAGAGCAGTTACATTTTTGGCGATTTCTTCTAAAATATCTTGCCAAAGGTTGTTTAAATCAATGTTGGTAGTTGCAATAAATTCAGTATTTTCCAAAAAGGACCTCCTATTTTATGTTATTGTTTTGGTTGAAATTGCGTTAGCAAATTATGTTATGTAAGAATTTGCGAAACATTACTATAAGATTATAATATCGAAGGATAAGAGGAAAGCGACACGAAGTGTCATTTTCCAAAAGCCGATGATAATTTCAATCTATATAGCCGTTATAGATA
>JAFTMY010000120.1 GCA_017452165.1 Clostridia bacterium
GAAAATATAACACTTGAAAATATTGATGAGGTCTTTAAAAAGCAAAATCTTGTTAATTTTATTGATGACAATTTTTCAAGTTATAGTTTGGAACAGGTAAAAGAATATTTGGAAAAGTTAGAACTTGGAAAAAGTTTCAACACAGTAAAAAGGGCAAGAGAAACAATTTTTGAGTATGCTTCTTGTAATGACTTTGATTACTTTATGACTTTGACTATAGATGACAAAAAACAAGAACATAGTAAAAGTCTTGATGAGTTATACCCCATAATAAGTCAATGGTTTAGAGATTACAAGAAAAAGCACAAAGATTTTACTTATTTACTTGTACCTGAACCACATAAAAAAGAAGATGAGGATGGTTTGAAAAGGTGGCATTTTCACGGGTTAGTAAAAGGAATACCAAAAGAAGATTTGATTCAGTTTTCAGAAGAACATAAAGGCAGTAAGTATATCAATAAAAGAGTAAAAAAAGGCGATGTACTCTATGATTGGAAGAATTGGTATAAAAGATTTGGTTTCAATGATATAGAACCTATAAAAGACAAAAAAGCAGTTGAAAAGTACATTACAAAGTATGTAGTCAAAGAATTAGGACAAAATATCAAAAAACCTAATAGTCATCTTTATTACTGCAGCAAAGGACTTAAAAAAGCACAAATTATAGTAAAAGGCACCTACTCCTTTAAAGTAGATGCCGATGACAAAGATTTTTTTGATTATGTTGGCGATTATTGCTCTTGTAAAACTGTAGAAAACTTGGCAGAGTTAGAACAGTTAAAAGAGATTTTAATTCAAAAAAATTATACATATATTGATGGTCTTAAAATAGACAAAGACACGGGCGAGGTCTTGTCTTAATGCTTATATTATACAATACTTTTTATTATAAATCAATATATAATATTTAATAATATTTATTAAGTATTATATTTTAATATTATTCAAAAAGAAAAAAACTCCTTCAAAAGGGGTTTTTTTTCTTTGCTATAATAATTTAGATGTAGTATTTACTTTGATAGTCTTGGTTTCATTTGCCACAGATAGCAAAGGTTTCATTTGCCTTTTATATCTAAAGAAAGACGGTCCATCCTTTTTATTGCTTTTGGTATTTTGCCAAAAGATTTATATATATCTTTTTGTTATAGGTTTTTTGCTATTTTTTTGCTTTTTGCCTTAAAAAAAAATACGCTTCAGGTCAAGTATAGCACTTGCCTTATTCCTGCAGAAATGCTTGGGTTAAATATCAAACTTTAATTTTTTTTAAGCAAAAAGATGACTACATAAATGGGAGCAAAGCGACCAGTTATGTAGGAAAAGACAGAAAAGAAAATGTATAAAAATATTAGAAAAAGAAAAAAGGGGGTTTTCAAGGGGTATCCCCTTGATTTTGCTTGTATTTTCAAAGAAAATCAAGCAAAACAGAGAAAAAAAAGAAAAGGAGGGATTTTATATGGCAAGTATCATATCAAGGCAAATATTCCAAAGTTTACAGAGCATAAATCTTATAGATGACAAAGAAAAAAGAGATTCAATCTTCAAAGAAAAAACAGATATTGACAAAGAGAACACCACCAAAAGAGACTTTAAAAAAGAAGGTATATCAAGTCAATATATTTTTTCTTATTCAAGTATGGTTAATGCTTGTAATATTGGCAAAGATTTTGCTAATTTCTTACAAGGTCAAGGTATAACAAAAGTATGGAAAATCACTCCACAGTTAGCAAAGCAATTTTTAGATCTGAAAGCAAGTCAAGGAGCATCACCAAATACTTTATTAAGTTATAGGGCAAATCTTATCAAGATAAATCATGCTATAACTGAAAACTTTAATTGTAGGGGTTTTTGTAGGGGTGATGCCAATATTCAAAACTATCAAATAGAAAGACCTGAAAAAATAGATCGCCGATTAGACAATAACCAAATAAGTCAGATGTTAGATTCTTATAATGGCAAGTATGCTTTAGCATTTAAAATACAAGCAGATTTTGGACTCCGATTTAATGAGATAAAAAATCTATCTTTGACAGATTTTACAATAGGACCTGGCAGAGATATAGAAACAGTAAAGCAAGGCACAGTTAATACTACAAATACCCTTTATATTCATTCTGGCACTAAAGGAGGACTTTCAAGGGTTGTATCTATTCCCCCCGAGAAAATAACAGAATATAGGGCAATTTTGGAGCAATTACAAGGGGGTAAACTACATCCTTTTAGTTTTCTTGATAAAGGAAACTATAATAGAGCAATTAAAAACCTTGCTAATAGTTTAGGTTTTGGTAAAGTTGGAAGTTCACACGAATTCCGCAAGTTCTATGCCTCCACAAGGTATCAAGAAGAAATAAGACCAAATATGACAAGATCTGAAAAGTTAGAAATAGCAAGAAATATAGTCAAGGACTTGGGACACGGTAGAGCAAGGGATGATTTAATTAAAACTTATATAGGCAATTTGTAAAATACCCCTTTTTGCTTTTTTGGAATAAAAAAAGCAAAGGGTTTTACTTGCCTATAAGTTTATAAAATAAACAAAAAAAGAATAAGCAAAAAAGGAAAAAGGGACACCCGAAAAAGATTTCGGAGTCCCTTTCCTTTTGCTTTCTTTTTGTTTTTTAGATGTTAGATTCTAAAAAGTTGACAAGGTGTTTTTTTGGTGTTATAATTGGGTTAATATTGATTAAATAGGAGGTATTGATTATGTGTAAAAAAACAAGACTTAATATCTATCTTTCTGAGGACTTAAAAGGAAGAATACAAGCAGAGAGTGAGAAACTCTCTATATCACAAAATAGTTATATTATAATGGCGATAAATGAGTATTTAAAACAAGCAGATGGTATAGTTGCTTTAAGTCAAGTTATGGCAAAATTAGACAATTTAAAAGTGGAGGCAGAATAGCAATTTTGCCCCGCCCATCGGGGGTGCCTCCAAGTGCCTTATATCACTTGCGGGGGTTCATACTGTCAAGAGGAAATTGGAATAAATTAAAAAAAATTATGTAGTAATTTTTTTTATTTTATGCCGAGAAAACTCTTGATAGTAGGTTAGCAAGTGATAGGCTACTTGCCAAAGGCACCCAAGGGGCAAAATGGATGGTGTTTGCTTTCTAAAAGTGCATCTACAAAAAAGCAAATCTTTGATTTGCTATACTTGACTGTAGATGCACAAATAGGGAATTTTTAAAATTTTCATATTTTTTCACCATTAAAAATTTTTAAGAAAGGAGGTGTATTGTATATGATAAATATGAGAAAATTACAAAGTCCAAAAGGGGAATACAACCAAGTAGTCATCAAAGAATATAAAGACAGTAAAAAAACATTTTACAAGATAACATATCATAGGTATTTAAAGAATTCGGGCATAGAGTTAGATGAGGACTCCAAAGTAAGCAATAATAGGGTTATAACTTCCAAAATCTTTGACAATATATGTTTTATGCATCAAGAAAATATAACACTTGAAAATATTGATGAGGTCTTTAAAAAGCAAAATCTTGTTAATTTTATTGATGACAATTTTTCAAGTTATAGTTTGGAACAGGTAAAAGAATATTTGGAAAAGTTAGAACTTGGAAAAAGTTTCAAC
>JAFTMY010000121.1 GCA_017452165.1 Clostridia bacterium
AATTATTATTTATTTTGTTGTTTTTTCAGTAATAATAATTTGATAAGGTTTCAAAGTTTTATTATAAAAATCAAAGTTTGAATATAATATTTTATCAAAGTTTTTATTAAAAATATTTGATTGACTATTTAAGTTTGAAATAATATAGTATATAGAATTTTTAAATGTAATTTCATAACCTAGATATTTATTATTTTTTAAAAATTTATATGTTCCTTTTTGTATTATTTCACTCATAAATTTTCTCAAATTTATAATTAATTTATAGTTATTTAGCATTGAATTATTATTGTATTTTTGAGATTCAACATTGCAATTTTTGTAGTTTTCATTAACATATGTCCAAGGCAATGTATTTGAAAAACCAGCATAATTTTCATTTGTCCATTGCATAACAGTTCTAGAATTATCTCTTGAATTATTTTTTAAATGTTCAAATGTTTTGTTTATATCTGTTGAGTTTTCAAACATCATTTTAGCGTTAACATCTTTAAAGTCTTCTTTGTTTTTAAATGGATAATTTTCCATTGCGATTTCTTCACCATTATAAATAACTGGTGTTCCTTTTATAAAATACATTAAAACAGCAAGGCATAGTTGAGCATTAAGTGGGTCTTTTTCGTTTTTAATTTTGCTAAGTAGTCTAGGGTAATCGTGATTTAACCAAAATAGTGCAGAGTGTCCACCATTTTCACAAATAGAGTTTTTTAACTTTAATGCTTTAATTAATTTTGATTTGTTAATGGTAAAGTTTTTACTAAAAATATTTAAATGTTCAAAACTAAAAACTAGGTCAAGTTCTCCTTGTGTTGTATATTTAATAAGTTCATTTTTTGATGGTTTTCCACCAAGTTCACCCATGGTAACGAGATTATACTTTTTGAAAATTTTATTTAAATTTTTTAAATAAAAATGTGTTTTTGGTAGGTTTGAGAAGTGTTTATAAGACTTTTTTGCGTTTTTTGCGTTTTTAAAACTTAAATCTTTTCCTATATGAGAGATTGCATCTACTCTAAATCCATCAATGTTAAGTGATGAATAGTAGTTTATTATTTTTTCAATTTCATCAAATACGAGTTTGTTTTCATAGTTTATATCAGGCATCTTATTAGAGAAAAGTTTAAGGTAATATTGTTTTCTTTTTTCACTATATTTCCAAGTTGAACCAGAGAAAAATGATTCCCAGTTATTAGGGGGAAATAGTTTATTGTCGATTATTTTTCCATCTCTCCAAATATAAAAATCACTATAAGGCTCTATTTTATTTTCACTTTTTATAAACCAATCATGTTCATCAGATGTATGATTTAAAACAAGGTCAATAATAACTCTAATATTTAGACTATGTGCTGTTTCAATTAATTTTTCAAGGTCATCATTTGTTCCATAAATTTTATCAACTTTGTAGTAGTTTCTTATATCATAGCCATTATCGTCCATCGGTGAATCATAAAAAGGACATATCCATATAAAGTCAATGCCTAAATCTTTTATATAATTTAATTTTTGTGTGATACCATTTAAATCACCAATGCCGTCATTATTGCTATCAAAAAAACTTTTTATATAAATTTGATAGCCAATTGCATTTTTCCACCAATTTTTTATATTATTCATATATTTATTATAAACAAAATATTCATCTTTATAAAATATTTTTTTAGGAAAAAGGTAATTTGAAAAAAATAATATGTTAAAATAGGTATTTACAATATATTTTTTTTATGATATAATGCTAGTGTAATTAATAAAAACAAGGAGTTTTTACTATGAAAGGTTTAATTGCCGTTGATGGTGGCGGAACAAAAACTGAATTTATTTTAGCAACTGATGATGGTAGAGTTCTCGCTACTAAAAAATATAAGGGAACCAATTTAAATAGTGTTAGTTTTGAAGATGCTTTCACAACACTTGAACATGGACTTTATGATATGTCTGAACTTGCACTTAATAACAAACTTGAAATTGCTGGTGTTTACTTTGGTCTTGCCGGTGGTGTTAATGGTAAAAACGCTGAAGTAGTATATAACTATTTTAAGAATAAATATTTCCAAAATATTCCATTTTCAAATGCCGGAGATGATTTAAATGCAATTAATGCAGGTGTAAAAAATGCTCCTAATGGTATTGCTGTTATCGCTGGAACCGGTTCAAATGTTATGCTTAAAAAAGACGGAATGGTTCTTCCTAATCCACAACTTAGTGGTTGGGGATATATGTTTGATAAGGGTGCTAGTGGTTTTGATTTTGGTAGAGATGCAATTATTGCTTCTAAAAAAGATTTAAATGGAACAGGTAAAAAGACTATTATTACAAATAAACTTGAAAAGAAATTAAATGGACCTGTTTTTGACTCACTTAAAGAAGTTTATTCAAAAGGTGTAGACTATGTTGCTTCGCTTGCTCCAATTGTGTTTGATGCTTATAGAGAAGGTGATGAAGTTGCTAAAGCAATAATTGAAGATGAATTTGCATGTGTTGCTGAAATGATTAATAAAGGACACGAAATAATTGGAAAAGATGTTGAAGCAAAGGTTGGTCTTCTTGGTGGTATCTTCTCTCATGAAGTTGAAATTGTTAAACCACTTATGAAAAAGATGATTGATTCAAACTTGCAAATAACAATTCCACAAGAAAGTCAAATTTATGGTGCTTTAATGGAAGCGGCTAAAAATGCAGGTGTTGAAACTGATGCAAAATTTTTAAAGAATTACAATGAAACTATTAAAGAACCACTTCTTCAAAGAACAGAAGTGGGTTATGAAAGACAATAAAAAACTATAAAGGCACATAAAATTTATGTGTCTTTTTTATTTTTTAAAAATTAGTCATATTTATAAAAAGTTGCAAAATATATAATCTTTTTATCTAAAAACGACTGTTTTTGCGTTTTTTTATTTAAAAAAGTAATAAATATTTATTTATTAAAAGAATAAAAACAGATATAAAATAAAAATGAAAATATACTAATTAGTTTTATTTAGAAGGTAAGTAGGAATATTAATAAAAGTCTATGAAAAAATAAAAAATAAAAAATCTTCAAAAAAACTGTTGACAAATGAATTTTTGTTTGATATAGTTGAAAGCGAATTTAGGTAGAGGCGCAGAAAGTATTAATCCTTATTTCGTAAATCGGATTTGAAATAAGAATAGGGCTTTTTGCCGAAAGTTTAGATTTGTTTGTCCGAAGCATTTCTTTACTTGGTATGCAGGGAAATACTTTGCATATTGTCACAGGCTTATGTCTGTGGAGAGCTATCAAATTGTTGATAATGCACTTTCCTAGGTGTGCATTTAACATTTTGAGTTGTTTTCCGAGTGATTATCTAAATTCCTCGGATTTTTTTATTTTAAATTATTTAAGGAGATTAAAACAATGAAAAGATTTTTAACAGCCGTTTTATCGGTAATGATTATGTTTTGTGGTTGCATCTTAACTGCATGTGGCGGTGGAGAGGTAAACCTTACTTACGTTGCTCTTGTTAATAATTCAACAGGATTTACAGCAACAGATGCTGATACAGGTATCGCAATTGGACTTCAAAAGGGTTCAGCTTTAAAGGCACAAATGAACGAATACTTAGGAACACTTTCAGCAGACTATAAAAATGGTCTTATGCAAAAGATGGTAGAACTTAAGAATAAAGAAGGTGCTACATATACTATTGAATATAATGCAGATCATTCTACTTCTAATGGAACATTAAAAGTTGGTATGGAATGTGCTTATGATCCATTTAACTGGACACAAAATGATGCTAGCAATGGTGCAGTTGCTATTGCCAATGTAGCAGGTAAATATGCTAATGGTTATGACGTTCAAATCGCAGCACAAGTTGCAGCATATCTTGAAATGAAACTCGAAATTTATCAATATGAATGGGACGCATTAGTTCCAGCAGTTCAAGCAGGAACACTTACAGCAATCATTGCTGGTATGAGTCCAACAGAAGAAAGACTTCAAGAAATTGATTTTACAGTTACTTATTATCAATCAAACCTTGTTATTATTACAAGAGAAGGTAATCAAATTGCAACAGCAAAAACACTTGCTGAAATTGACAAGAAAGGTGTTAAAATTGCTGCTCAACCTGGAACTTTCCACTTAGATGCTTTAAAGGCACAAACAAGCAATCTTACAGTTGTTGAAACTTATGAAGATTTCGTTGATATGAAGATGGCTCTTGAAGCAGGCACAATCGACGGTTATGTTGCAGAAGCTCCAACAGCAATGGCATTTTGTATTTAATAACTAATATGTTAATGTAAAAAACTTAAAGGATAAAAATTAATGGGATTTTATGAATCAGTAGGATATATACTGAAAAATTATTGGAAAAATTTTGCAACAGGTGTTTGGTATACAATTCTTATTTCACTTGTTTCAACACTTATTGGTCTTGTAATAGGACTTATTATAGGAATTATTAGAACAATTCCTAAATCAAAAAAGAAACCAATTAGATTTGTTCAAAAATTTGTAGATATTATTTTAGCAATTTATATTGAAGTGTTCCGTGGAACACCTATGATGGTTCAATCAATGGTAATTTATTGGGGATATGCGTTTGCAACAGGTGGTGAAACACTTAACCTTATGTTTGCAGCAATCTTAATTGTTTCTATTAATACAGGCGCATATATCGCTGAAATTGTTCGTGGTGGTATTAATGGTATTGATAAAGGTCAGTTTGAAGGTGCACAAGCCGTTGGTATGAGTCATTTCCAAACAATGAGACTTGTTATTATTCCACAAGTTATGAAGACTATTCTTCCAGCAGTTTCAAACGAATTTGTTATTAATATTAAAGATACTTCAGTATTAAATGTAATCGGTGTAACAGAACTCTTCTTCTTTATGAATGTTACTGTTAAAGAAACATTTAAGAACTTCCCAGTATACTTTATTGTTTGTATAATTTACTTAATTTTAACATTTACAATTACTAGAATTATCAAAATTGTTGAAAAAAAGGTTATTGGAAAAAAGAATTTTATCTTAGCAAATGATATGATTGTTGATTCTACTGATTACCATAAAGAATTAGGAGGAACTAAGTAATATGGCAAAGAAAAAGAAAGTTACTAATGTAAAGATAACTCCTAATCATAATAAAAAAGCAGAAAATCAACCTGTTCAAACTAATGAAACAGCAGTGGTAGAAGATAACACTCCTAAGCATATCATTGAAATTCAGCATTTGAGCAAAAATTTCGGTGATAATAAGATTTTAAAAGATATTAATTTTTCAGTTGATAAGGGTGATGTTGTTACTATTATCGGTTCTTCTGGTTCAGGAAAAAGCACACTTTTAAGATGTATTAATCTTTTAGAAACACCAACAAGTGGTGAGATTCTCTATAACGGAAAGAGTATTTTAGATGATTCAGTAAGCGTAAAAGATACAAGAACAAAAATTGGTATGGTTTTCCAATCATTTAACTTATTTGAAAATATGAATGTTCTTAAGAACTGTATGATTGGACAACTTAAAGTTTTAAAGAGAAAGAAAGAAAAAGCACTTACTAAGGCAATGTATTATTTAAAGGCTGTTGGTATGGATAAATATATCAACGCAAAACCATCACAACTTTCTGGTGGTCAAAAACAACGTGTTGCTATCGCTCGTGCGCTTTCAATGGATCCAGATGTTCTTTTATTTGATGAACCAACTTCAGCACTTGACCCTGAAATGGTAGGCGAAGTTTTAGAGATTATGAAGAAACTTGCAAAAAGTGGACTTACAATGATTGTTGTAACTCACGAAATGGGTTTTGCAAGAGATGTATCAAATAAAGTTGTATTTATGGATAAGGGAATTATTGCTGAAGAGGGAAGACCTGAGCAAATTTTCTCTAATCCAAAAGAAGAAAGAACAAAAGAATTTTTATCAAGAGTTTTATAATTTAATTATTGAATTAAATATTAATAAAATAAAAAACATATCAAAAATCTAGGTTTGATATGTTTTTTTATTTTTTATAAAAATTTAATAAAAACGCAAAATTGCATTAAAAAAAATAGATATTTTTATATAAAATTGCGTTTTTTTATATATTTTTAATCATTAATAACCAAAATGACTATTTGGATTAACCTTTTTAAAAAGTTCTAAAAGTGTATCTCCATAAGTATTTGTCCAATCATTTGTAAATCCATCAATTGATGAAGATGTGATAGGGTGTTCATAAAGTTTTTTGAAAATATCAACTGAAACTGTTGCTGTTTCTGCACCTGCAAGTGCTGTGTCTAAAACTTGTTTTGCAGTCTTAAAACTTGCTGCTAAAATTTTTGTTTCATATCCACCATTTACAAAAATTTCAGAAATATCTGCGATTGTTGAAATTCCATCACCCATAATGTTATCAAGTCTTGATACATATGGTGCAACATATTTTGCACCTGCTTCAGCAGCAAGCATGGCTTGTGTTGCTGTTAAAATTGCTGTTTGTGTAACATTGATTCCGTCTTCTGTGAGTTTTTTAGTAACCTTTAAACCAACATCAGAAACAGGAACTTTAATATATGTGTTGTCACCAAGAATTCTTGTTATAATATATGCTTCTTCAATCATTTTTTTGTAAGTTGTTTCAGTTAATTGAACATGAAGTTCTCTATCTTTTCCTAAAACTTGTCTAATTCTAATTAATGTGTCAACTGGATCTGAACCACCTTCACGAGTTAAAATTGTAGGGTTTGTTGTAACACCAACAATAGGGAAAGAGTCTACATATTCTCTTATTTTTTCCAAATTGGCTGTATCTAATAAAATTTTCATAAATATCTCCTTTTTTACCTTTAAAAAATATTCTAAGTGATGAAATTTCATCGCTAAAGGATAATTTTCAATAATATATTATCACACAAATTTTTAATAATCAACTTTTTGATAAGAGTAGTTGTAATTTATTAGAATAATAGATTATAAATTTATTATTATTGTTTATACAAAAATAACTAAATATTTTTTGTTTTATATGTAATATAAGTTGTATTTTTTGACAAAATTTTTCATATATTATTGTGCAAATTGTATAAATAGTATTGATAGGATTAACTTGACTTATAAAGTATTAAATCTTATAATTAATATATGATGATGCAGTGTAATAATAAAAAAAGATATGCATCATAAAAATTATAAATTAGTAAAAGGAGAAAAGATTGAAATGGGAAAAAACTTTAAAAGATTTTTAGCAGTTTGTCTATGTTTAGTTATACCTGTTTTTTTCTGTTCTTGTGGTGATAAACATAAAGAACATACATATTCTAGTGAATGGTCTTCTAACGATACTCATCACTGGCATAAATGTACTTACGAGGGTTGCGCTGAGCAAGGTAGTAAGGCTGAACATAACTGGGACAGTGGAACAGATAGTGGACATAACATAGTTTATACCTGCACTGATTGTCAAAAGACCAAAGAAGAACCTAAAAATCATATTCCAGTAACTAGTGAGTGGGTAAAAGATGAAACTCATCACTGGCATGCTTGTTTAATTTCTGGTTGCACAGAAAAACTTGATAAAAGTGAGCATGATTGGGATTCAGGGGAAACTTCAGGTCATACAACTGTTTATACTTGTTTAACTTGTGGACAAACAAAAGAAGAAGGAAGTAAGTGTGTTGCTTCGGATACTTGGGAAAAAGATGATAGATATCACTGGCATACTTGCACAATTGAAGGCTGCACTGAACTTGTAGATAAAGCAAGTCATGACTGGGTTCAAGGTAAAGATGAAGGACACTTTACAAATTATGCTTGTTCAATTTGTGGTCAAACAAAGAAGGAAGAAAGAAGTTGTATGGCAGACCTTTCTGTATGGGGTATGGACGATGAAAATCACTGGCACCCATGCTCAATTGTTGGTTGTGATAAAATAGTTTCATCAAATCCACATAATTTTGTTGATACAAATGAAGATGATGGACATTTCCATGTTTATAAATGCACAGAATGTGATAAGACAAAAAATGTTAGAAGAGAATGTGAAGCAGATCTTTACTGGCAAAAAGATACAAAACATCACTGGCATAATTGTGCAATTGATGGAACTTGCACAGAACAATTGGATAAAGATGAACATACTTGGGACGATGGTAAAATGGTGGGCAATGAAAAGGTGTTCGCCTGCACAGTTTGTGGACAAACAAGAAAAGAATGTGGAAATTGTAGTTATGAAATAACTTGGTCAAAAGATGAAAAATATCATTGGCATAATTGCTCAACAAAAGATTGCACAGGTTTTTCAGATAAAACTGAGCATGATTGGTGCGATAATCCAACATTTGTAAATCATAAAAATTTATTTACCTGTGAAACTTGTGGACAAACAAAAGAAGAAGATGTTCCTTGTGATTTTACAGATGCTAAATGGCAAAAAGATGAAACTCATCACTGGCATATTTGCATCATTGATGGTTGTACAAAAACAGATAAAAAAGTTGCTCATGAATTTGGAACACCAACACTTGTTGGTCATATAAATAAATATACTTGTGAATGTGGTCAAATAAAGGAAGAAACTGTTCCTTGTAACTTTGGCACTGAGTGGTCAAAAGATGAAACTCATCACTGGCATACTTGCACTATTGATGGTTGCACAGAAATTTCTAATTTTAAAGAGCATAATTGGTCAAAAACTCCAACACTTGTAAATCATAAAAATGTTTACACTTGTGAAACTTGTGGACAAACAAGAGAAGAAGTTGTTCCTTGTAACTTCGTAGGTGCTAAGTGGGAAACAGATGGAGATTATCACTGGCACAAATGTACAGTTGATGGTTGTTCAGAAATAGATACAAAATTAATTCACAAATTTGGTGAACCTGAAATTATTATCTATGATAAAAAACATGATAATATGTATGTTTGTGAATGTGGTTATAAAAAGTATGAGAATATTCCACATACTTATGAGTGGGATAAAGGTAACAATACAAATCACTGGCAAGTATGTGTAGTTGAAGGCTGTGAGGAACAAAAAGACCATGGTTTCCATAATTGGTCAACACCAATAGTATCTGAACATAATAATCATTATAGTTGTCCAACTTGTAATGCAACAAAGGTTGAGGTAATTCCTTGTGATTTTGAAGAAACTTGGTCTTATGATAATACATATCATTATCATAAATGTAAGATAGATGGTTGCGTGGAAGTAAAAGATAAAGCAGAACATAATATGGGTGAAAAATACATCGATGGTGATGCAACTATTACACCTTGTAAGACTTGTGATTATAAAATATATGAATGGTCAAATATTTATATTAGAGGTTTGGAACAACTTGTTTACAATCCTTATAAAATTGTAGTAAAAGACTTTAAATTAAATACTGGTGTAAAACAAGAACTTCTTTTCAATGAACTTCATTTAGGTTTAAATGAAAAAGAAGAAGTTATTGGTTATGGATACTGTGAACTTACAGAACCAGATAAAAATAATACTTTATTTGGTCTTATTGGTGTAATTAAAGAAAATACTCTTTATATTATTAATTCATTTAACGGAGATAAAACAGCAGTTATTGCAGAAGTAAATGATGTTGAAACATTTATTAATAATTCTCTTAATATGGTTGGAGGAAAAGAAGGTGTTAAGGGAATGCTTTTACAAATGCAAACAACTTTTGATCAAGAAATTACTTATATTTATACAAAATTAATTGAAATTTATAATGATAGATTAGGTGCTGATGACGCATTAAGACAAGTTTATGAGTATTTATATGATGTAGAAGAAGTAGACGGTGTTTATGTGTATTCACTTAATTTTGAATCTTTAAAGAAAATTAACGATTTCTTAGAAGCAAAGACTATTGCTGAAATTATTGATTTAAAATTTGGCGATGGTGCATTTGAAACAATAACTGAATTCCTTAAAAATAGTGTAGATTTAACAGTTGCTGAATGGGTTACTCTTTTAGAAGATAATGGAATTAAAGTAAATGCTGTTCTTGATTATTTAGATGATTTATCTAATAGATTATTCTCATTTATTGGTTCATTTATTCCACAAGAAGATACTGCTCCTGATGATAATATGGGTGCTTTAAATGTAGAAGAAAATCCTGAAGAACCAGAAGAAATGGTAATTACTTTTGAGTTAATACTTTCAATGATTACAAAATATAATATTCCTGATATTAGCGAACTTTTAAAAGATGAAGAATTTACTAAACTTACAGTTGTTCAAGTGATTAATAAATTTATGGCTGAAAACCAAAATAATAAAGAAGAAACAAATGAAACACCAAACATTGAAGAAAATGGTGGTGCAACAAGTGAAGAAGAATTTAAAGAACTTTCTTCTGATGAAATAAAAGAAGAAATTTCTAATTACATTGATTTATTTACACCTATGACTGTTTATGATGCTGTTGAATGGGTAAAGGCTCAAATTGAAGAATTTAAAAAACCAGAAAACCCAATGGTTGGAATATTAAATGTTAATAGTAATAATAGTGGAGAAAATCAAGAACCTGTTAATACTCAAATCTATGTAATGATAAAGGATATACTTGAATTTGCTGAGCAAGTTGCAACAGTAAAACTTACAACTGGATTAGATGGAACAATTGAGTCTCTTTCAATTGTATTAAATGCAGGTGAATTCTTCGCAGGAACAATTGAAATTGTGAAGAGTGGAGATACACTTCTTACAGAAGTTTATGATGAAATTGCTAATCAAGTTACTTCAATGAAATCAGTAGTAGAATCTTTTGTTGTTACTGAAGATGCACTTCCTTTCCTTGATGAACTTGCTAAAGAATTCCCATCATTTGAAGATTACTTAGAATCTAAAAAAACTGAGAGTTTAGCAAATTATATTTTTGAAACAACAACAGAAGATGGTTATACAATAAATACATACACTAATGCTGATGAAACTATTAGAGATGATGGATATATTTATAAATGTTATAACATATATACTTTTGTTTATGATTCAAATAATAATTTTGTAAGTTATAATTATGCTTATTATTATCAATATAGAAGAGATTCAGAATCAAAAACAAGAGAAACTATCGAAACTGAAACTCTTGAAAAAGTTTTAGATGAATTTGGAAATATTACTTTAAGATATGAAACATTAAATAACGACAAAGATACTGAGGGTTACATTCGCACAAATTATTCATTAAATGAACTTGTAGTTGATAAAAATAATAATTTCTTGAATTACAATTACGCCTCTTTGTATGAAGAAGGAGATAAAGATGAACCAACAAGAAATATTGTTGAATCAAAAGTATTTACAAAAACAACTAACGAAACAACAGGTGAAGTTAGTTATAAATTTGATTTTATTAAAAGTGATGAAAAAACAAATGGTTATCTTAGAGTAAATAATAAAAGTTATGAAATTTTATTTAATAAAGATGGCAAATTTAGTAAATATAATTATAATAGAGAATATAAAGATCGTGAAGATGAAAAGTCTGAACTTGTAGAGAGATATGAAGAATTTTTAATTGATAATATCTCAACTGACATTCCAGTTGCAATGATTTTTGGTTGTGATGGTTGGGTTACTCTTAATTATTTAGATGTTAATAATTTTATGACAATTATGGAAGTTGTTACAAATACTAATGGAGAAACAACTCAAAAAGTCACAATGGTTCCAACTGATTTTAGTATTTTAGTTAATATAAAAACAGGTGAATCAATAATTAATTTATTTGATGATTACTTTGATTTTATTTATTGCCATAGAGAAGAAGTTGTAAAGGATAGATTAAAAACTGACTATGGTTATCTCATTCACTATGTTTGCACTGATTGTGGAAGTGAATGCTATGAGCAAGTTCCTTTCATCTTAGATTATAATGATAGTCAAAGAGTTAATGAGTCATATGATACTTATGTGAAAAATTTTCAAAATAATAGTTTAGAATATTACGAAAAATCAGAACTTTTATTTAAAAATGATAAATTTATTTATCAATATGATACTGAAAATTATAATTGGGTAATGGTAGAACTTTCTAATGAAGATATAAACAAACTTGAATTTGTTACAGGTGCTAATGGTGGTAGTTTTTATGTTATATCAAATCAAGAGGAAGTTGCTTAATAACTAGATAAAAACTAAAATAAAAATAATAAAAGACGCTTTTGAGATTTTTAGTCAAAAAAGTGTCTTTTATTTTTTAGATATATTTCAGAAAATTTTTTTAAATTTATAAATTGACAGCGTTTAATACCTATGATATAATTATTTTGTTACAAACTATATGCAATACTAAATGCTCTAAGGAGAATAGTTTATGGAAAGAAAGAGTCTCAGAAATCTTCGTGATAGTTATAGAAACAATGACGAATACTCAAAAGTTGTTGATATTATTTGGAAAAATGTTGAACACAAAGTTAGAAGTTTAATGGAAAAAAATCCACAAGCAGTTGAACTTGAAAGACAAATGCATGAAAACAATAAAACTTATTTTGATAAGGAAAATGAAATAGCATTTTTAGTTGATTATGGTTTTACTGATGACAATGGTGAAGATTATCTAGACCACAGATATTCTGAAGAACTTTATAATGGTTATCATGATTTTATTAAAAATTATGACAGCACAATGAAGGATTTAGAAACTCAGAAACAAAAAATTAAAGACGCTAAATTTATCTTTGGAAGAGCAAAAAAATTAGAAGAAATAGAATCTAAAATTAAAGATAAAACAAGAACATATAATTATTATATGAGTATCTATGAAAGAGAAAAAAAGTTTCAAGAAACTTGGTTTAAAGATGGTAAGTTTGTTGATTTAAATAAAGAGCATAAAGAACAACTTGCAGAAATTAGAAAGGGTGTAGTTGAAAAGTTGGTTAATGAGTGCTTTGAAAAATATCCTGAACTTATGATGTATGATTTTAGAGGAACAAACTTTAGAGAAGATGTTTTAAAAGCGATTGATAAAGAACAAAAATCAAGAGTTTTAACAACTAAAAAACAAGAAGAACCAACTTCAGTTTCAGAAGAACAAGGCTATGAAATGCAATAAAAATAAAATCTAAACTAGAAATAGTTTAGATTTTTTTATGTATTTTATTTTGAATTATATAGATTTTTGTTTAAAATAAAATTATAAAGGAGACTATTATGGCAGAATATGATGTTTTTGATTCGAGTGGAAATCATGTTGGAGTTTTTAAAGAAGATGGTGGAGACTATGATGGAGAGCCTTCTAAACCTAAGCGTGTTTATGTTAGAAAAAAGAAATATAAGTTATTTTCTATCATTTCTTTAATTATGATAGTGGCACATCTTATTGCATATTTTGCAGGGGTGTTTGACCCAAGTGATTGGCTGTTTACTTTTGGAATGCTCGCGTATTTTGTGCCTTCATTTGTAATTTTAATAATAGTGTTTTTTGTAACTCGAAGATTTGTAAAAGCGGCTGAACTTATTGAAAATTATATTATAAATGGTTCGCTTGATAAAAATGATGAAGAAGAACATAAAGAAAATAAACCAAAGGAAACAGGTGTTAGTTTTAAGGTTGAAGTGAACCAATCGGGTGAATATAAAGTTAATAAAGAAGATGAAGAAGAGGATATCATTACTCTTCAAAATACAATAAAAGCAGAAGATTTAAAAAGAATTGTTAATGAAAATAAAGACCCTAAGTGTGAAAAATTAAATAATGCAATTAATAAGGCTTTATCAATGGAAGAGATAGATGATAAGTCTATGATTAATCTTGATACAATCGTTAATAGTTACTTAAATAATGCTAAAACTTTTAGTTGGGGCTATAAATTAACATATTTTATATATGTAATTACTATTTGTTCGCTTGTTTTGGAAAATATCAATTTAAGTGAAAATTCACGCCTTTTGGTAATGTTTTACCCTTTTAATGTGCTTGCTATTGCACTTTTTTGTATTTCAGTTTACAAATCTTATGTATTTTTTATGGGGAAAATTGGTGTTTCAAGCAATAGGGCTATAATTCAGGTTTGCAAGGTTAGTGTTCCTGTTTTTGCACTTAGCATAATATTTTGCACCATTTTAAATCAAACAAGTTTTAATGTTTCAAACTCTATTTTTATTGTAACTTTTGCACTAATTGACCTTGCTTTAATTATAAATAGTTCAGTTATAAATAGTAAATTAAAAAAGGGAAAATGTGATTTTGAAGCAGGCTTAGGCAAAATACCTGTTGGTAAATTGTTTTTAATTGAGACATTTTTATTTATTGTATTTTTAGGTGTCATTTGTGGATTATCACTCTATATTGAGCCAGTTTATAATGCACTTGATGCTTATGATAAGGGTCTTTCTAGTGATTTAAGTTTGCCACTTACACTTTGGCTTATTTCAGGTGGAATTTCCCTTGTAATTATGACTGTGGTTGGTGTTTTAGTAACAAAACATCATAACAAAAAACTCTTAAATAAAGAAAAAGAAATCAAAGAATAACAAAAAAGAATAAAAAGGATAACAAATGTTATCCCTTTTTGCGGGGAATTTGCAGTTTTTATGATATTTTTATTATTTTTAAGATAGTGCAAACCAAGATTTTATATGATGAATACTTATTCCAAAATTGTCTGGTATTAATTCACGAACTTTGTTAAGTTCGTTGTTAAGAATAGTTTTTCCTTCTTCAAAAAATGTTACAATGTCTTCATTTTCAGAAGTTTCAACAGATAAATTTAAAGTTTTATTAATGCTTTTTGCATACTCAATTTCATCTTTTGCTACACTATATATTTTTTCTGCACTATCTCTGTAACTCATAATAGTAACATTGTCTGCAATGTCAATAATATGCTTATAAGCAGGTTTTGTAATTCCTTTAAAAGTTATCTCATCATCTAACCAAAATGGCAAATCATAGTGAAAAACAATATCAGTATATTTGTTGTCTAAAATATTAATAAGTTCTATAAGGTTATAAATTAAAACTTGTCTGTTTTCATCAAAATTAGGGGATTGATGAGGTTCAATATCTAAATGAACACCTGCAAAATTTATAGTGTGTGAGTTTTGATAACTTAAAAAATTATTTAGTTTGGTAAATAGATTTTCTCTTTTATTTTCATCTGTGAGCCATTTATAATAACCATCGAGAAGATAAACCTTAATATTATTTTTATTACAGTTTTCTAAAAAATTAGTTGTATCTTCGTCAAAATCCCAATTGCAATAATAGATTTCTGTTATTTTATTTTCAATTGCATAGGTAAGATATGTATTTAAATTAAGAGTGTCGTCCCACCACCAAGTTCCAAGATTATGTATTTTTTGATTATTTGGATTAATATGGTTGTTTTGATTTGTATGGTTATCATTGTTATTTTGATCATCATTACCATTGTTTTTTAGTAAGAAAAAAGCACCTATTGAAAGGCTTATAACAATAATTACGATAATTATTATTAAAAGTAAATATTTTTTATTTTTGCCCATAATTTCACCCTAAATTTATTTTAGCATAGTTTAAATGGTTATACCAAATAAAAAATAAATTCAAATAAAGAAAAAAGCATTAGAGTTTCTAATGCTTTTTCTTTTTAAAATATTAATTTATAAATATTCTTATTTTACTTCTTTTTTCTTTTTTATAATAGATGTAATTGCCTTATAAATTTCAACTGCAGGAATAATACATAATGATAATCCAACTACAATTAACCATTGTGTAAATGACAATGAAACAACTTCAAATGCTGTCATAAATGGTGGAATAAGTGCAACTGCAAATAACATTACAAGACAAATTCCAAGTGAAAGATAAACCATTTTATTTACCTTATGTTTGCAGAAAATAGTTGTTGTAAGTTTTGAGTTAAACATATGAACAAGTTGGATAAGAGATAATGCTAAGAATGCCATAGTTGAAGCAATTTCAGCACTTTCATAGCAAACATTACCAATAATGTATGCAAGAGATACTAAAACAAATTGCCAGAAACCATTATAAATGATTTGACCAAAATAATCTTTTGTAAATAAACTATGCTCATCTTTACGTGGTTTTTCGTCCATAAGATTCTTTTCAGCAGGTTCAACACCAAGAGCAATAGCAGGGAGTGTGTCAGTAACAAGGTTTACAAATAAGATTTGAAGTGGAGCAAAAATAATATTCTTTGGGAAAATAAGAGTAAGTAAGAAAATTGTAAGAATTTCAGCGATGTTACAAGAAAGTAAGAATTGAATAGTCTTTTTGATGTTAGAGTAGATTTTTCTACCTTCTTCAACTGCAACAATGATAGTTGCGAAGTTATCATCTGTTAAGATTAAGTCAGCAGCACCTTTAGTAACTTCAGTTCCTGTGATACCCATACCGATACCAACGTCAGCAGACTTGATACTTGGAGAGTCGTTTACACCATCACCAGTCATAGCAACAATGTTGCCACTTGCTTTAAGTGCTTTAACAATTCTAACTTTATGTTCAGGGCTAACTCTTGTAAATACAGAGAATTTTTTAATTTCAGTAACAAGTTCTTCATCTGTGAAATTATCGATGTAAGCACCATCAACAACTTCGTCTTTGCTGCTTACCATTTTAAGTTCGCTAGCAATAGCGTAAGCAGTTTCTCTATGGTCACCGGTAATCATAACGGCTTTCATACCTGCTTTGTTACATTTTTTAAGAGCTTCAAACACTTCAGGTCTTGGTGGGTCAATCATACCAACAAGTCCAATAAATGTAAGATTTTGTTCTTCAAGTTCTGCTGGTTCACTATCAAAAGTAACCATTGCAAGACCAAGAACACGAAGTGCTTTTGAACAAAGTTCAGCATTAGCACTCATAATATCATTTTTATCATTTTCTGTAATGTCAGAAACAACACCATTTTTAACAATTTTTGTGCATCTTTCAAGAAGTTGGTCAGTGGCACCTTTTGTCCACATAACAATTCTGTTATCTTGAACATTAAGAGTTGACATTAATTTTCTATCAGAATCAAATGGGAGTTCATTTACTCTCTTGAAATCTTGAGCAAGTTTGTGTGTATCAATTTTGCAAAGTTCAGCAAGAGCAATAAGAGCAGTTTCTGTTGGGTCACCGATAAGTTTTCCATCTTGCATTCTTGCGTCGTTGCAAAGAGCCATACAATTAATAAGGTCAAGTGTAGTAGCATCGCTTGTGTTGATTTTTTCACTATCATGAATTTCGCCGTTAACATAAACCTTTTTAACTGTCATCTTGTTTTGAGTGATAGTTCCAGTTTTATCTGAGCAAATATAGTTACAACAACCAAGTGTTTCAACAATGTGCAATTTTCTAATAATAACATTTTTCTTAGAAAGTTTTGTTACGCCAAGTGAAAGAATAATAGTAACAACTGCTGGTAAACTTTCAGGAATAGCAGCAACTGCGAGAGTAACGGCTGTCATAAATGAATCAATAGCGGCTTGGTTAGCAATAAACTTGTTAATAAAGAAAATAATAACAGAGATGATTAAAACAGCAATAGTTAAAACTTTACCAAGTTTGTCTAAGTTTTGTTCAAGTGGAGACTTTCCTTCTGTTGCTTCAGCGAGCATACTAGCAATTTTACCGATTTCTGTTTGAGTTCCAGTTGCTGTTACAACACCAACACCTCTACCTTTTGCGATTTCGCAAGAACTATAACACATATTCTTTCTGTCGCCAAGTGGTGTTTTTTCAGGAAGTTGTAAGTTTTCATCTTTCTTAGATGGTAAACTTTCACCTGTAAGAGATGCTTCTAAGCATTCAAGATTTGCACTTGTAATAAGTCTTAAGTCTGCAGGAACAACATCTCCTGCTTCTAAAACAACTATATCACCAATAACGAGTTCAGTTGTTCTAACTTTTTCTTCTTTGCCATCTCTAATAACCTTAGCATAAGGTTCAGACATTTTCTTTAAAGCAGCAAGTGCATTTTCTGCTTTTGCTTCTTGGAACGCACCAAGAAGGGCATTAAGAACCACGATACCAAAGATAACGATAGGTTCAATTAACTCTTTAGCAACATGGTCGCTATTTAAAGCAATTACAAGTGATATTACTGCTGAAACAAGCAAGATAATAATCATAACATTGGCAAATTGCTTTAAAAACTTTACTATGAAACTAGAGTTTTTCTTTTCTGGTAACTTATTTTCCCCATATTCTTGAAGTCTTTTTTGTGCTTCTTCATGGGTAAGACCAGATTCAGATGACTTTAAGTCATCAAGTGTGTCCTTTGCGGACAAATCATAATAATTTTTCATCTTTTTTTACCTCTATAAAACATTATAGCATTTTTATTTTTAATGTCAATTAATTATAAAAAATATAATATAATAATATCTCTAAAATTATAATTACAAAATAAAAGCAAGAAATAAAAACAATAACTAATTATCTATAAATCAATAATTTGACAAATTAATATATTTTGTATAAATTAAATAAAAAATAAGGAGAATATTTATGCAAACAGAAATTACGGTTCAAGTATATGATGAAATTAAAAACATCATTAGTAAATTAGAAACTTTAGGGTTTGAAAAATATAACTATTTAAGTGGTGAAGATTGTTATTATACATCAATAAAAACAGAAGAAATAAAAAATAGTTTATATAAAGATTTAATGGATAGTAGTGTGATTTTAAGAAGTTTTACTATGCAAGGAAGAGAAGAAAAAACAAATTTGCTTTTACATAAAACAAAATTGTTAGATGAAGTGGGGAATGTAATAGGTGAAACAAAAACACAAGTAAAGATTGATAATCAAGACAATGCAAAAATTATATTTGATAAGATTAATTTAAAAAATTGGATAACACTAAAACAGCAAAATACTTTTTTAAAAAATGGAGAAATAACAATTATAGTTGGAAAGGTAGATGGATTAGAGGGTTATTTTATTGAAATAGAAGAATATGACTTAATAAAGGAAAAAACACATGAAGAAAAATTTGAAATTTTATCTGATTATGTAAGGTCACTTGGACTAAAAACAGGCACTTATTTTTCTTGTAAAAAGGTATATATGTTATATA
>JAFTMY010000014.1 GCA_017452165.1 Clostridia bacterium
GTATGAATAAAACAACATTTACTATTAATACAGAGACTTTTGATATATTAGATGTAAGTAAAAAAGGTTATAATTTTGGTGGCTGGTATGATAGTGAAAACTTTGAAACTGCAAACAAGATTGAAAGAATTGAAAAGGGAACTACAAAAAATTTAACACTCTATGCTAAGTGGGATATTATAACTTATATAATAACTTATGAAACTTACGATTCATCGGTAGATAATAGTTTAAATGTAAAGTCATATACAATTATAAGTGATACATTTGAATTAAAAAATCTAAATAGAGATGGTTATAAGTTTGAGGGTTGGTATGATGGTGAAGATTCTGACAAGGCAAACAAAATTACAGAGATAACAAAAGGTTCAGCAAAAAATTATAATTTATATGCAAAATGGAAAGTAATTACATATACAATTTCTTATGAAAAATATTATGACGATGTTGATAATAGTGTAAATAGAAATTCATATAATATTACAACAGATACTTTTGAAATTTTATCAATAAGTAAACCGGGTTATGAATTTAAAGGCTGGTATGATAGTGAAAACTTTGAAACTGCAAACAAGGTTGAAAGAATTGAAAAGGGCTCAACAAAAAATTATACACTTTATGCTAAGTGGGATATTATAACTTATACAATCAATTATGAAACTTATGACTTGGCAGTTGATAATAGTTTAAATATAAAATCATATACAATAGTTACAGATACATTTGATTTAAAAGATTTAAATAGAGATGGTTATAAGTTTGAGGGTTGGTATGATGGCGAAGATTTTGACAAATCAAACAAAATTACAAAAATTATAAAAGGCTCAACCCAAAATTATAATTTATATGCAAAATGGAAAGTAATTACATATACAATTTCTTATGAAAAATATTATGATGATGTTGATAATAGTATGAATAAAAATTCGTATAATATTACAACAGAAACCTTTGAACTATTCTCAATGAGTAAAAAGGGTTATGAGTTTAAAGGTTGGTATGATAGCGAAAACTTTGAAACGGCAAACAAGGTTGAAAGAATAGAAAAAGGCTCAACAAAAAATTATACACTTTTTGCTAACTGGGTTGTTATATCGTATACTATTAGTTATGTTACAAAAGATAATATAACTGACGGAACACTTAGCGAAGATGTAAAGATAACTTATACAATTGAAGAGAGTTTTGAACTTGAAAAACCATCTTGTATAGGTTATATGTTTGTTGATTGGTATGATGATAAAGAACTTGAAAATAGAGGAAATGTTGTAAAAACCATTTCTAAAGGAACAATTGGAGATAAAACATTCTATGCTAGATGGACAGATGAGTTTGACCACGAAGGCTATAGAAGAATTGACTCAACTGATGATTTTATAAAATATAGAGATACACCGGTTTACTATACAGATAATGCAAGACTTTATAGTAGAATAACTTTACAATATTACTTAACTGAAGGAGTAAAATGGACACCTATTGGTGATTCGTCAAATCCATTTTCTGCAATCTTTGATGGTAATGGATATGATATTATTCAATTCTATCTTCAAAGTGGTGAAAAATATACAAGTATATTTGGAACAGTTAAGAATGCTACAATAAAAAATTTATATGTGCAAGTCTCAGGTCATATATTATCTAATGTGGCAGTAAAAGGGGCTGGTTTAGTTTATTCTTTAGAAGATTCTATTATAGAAAATTGTGCGATTGAACAAGATGTATTGCCATCAACTATAAAAAATGCACCTCCTAATTCCTTTACTTATGGTGGAATATGTTATAGTATGAAGGGTGATTCAGTAATTTCAAATTCTTATTATGCAGGAAAGATAGATGTAACTGTATCAACAACTTTAGGTGCAACGGTTGGTGGACTTGTAGTTCATATGGAAGGTGGAAAAATTATAAATAGTTATTCTAATGCTTATATACTTATTACCTCTACTAACAATAAAAAAGTAAGTATTGGTGGATTGGTTGGAAATATGAAAGATGGTGAAATTATTAATTCATTTGCTACTGGTAATATAAAATCTACAAGTGATATTTCAAATCTTGGTGGATTAGTTGGAATAATGACAAAGGGAACTATTACAAACTGTTTTGCAACAGGTGATATTTATGCACCAAAAAGTCCAGAAACTTCTTTAGTAGGAAACCTAATTGGTTCAAATACTGAAGGTGTTTTAGATAATTGTTATGGTTGCGTTGGTCAAATTATTGAAGGTTATACTATTAATAATGGTAGTGAAAAAACTTTTGATGAACTTGTTGAGTTTACAAATGAGTATTATGATTCAGAAATTTGGGTTCTTAGAGAAACAGAACTACCTTATTTAAAGTGCTTTAAAGTTTATTATTCGGCAGTTGAGTTTAATTATACTACTAGTGAAGGTGAACAAAGAAAATATTATAGTGTGCCTATTGAAGAGTTTAATACAAGAATAGGTAAATATTTTGATATGTTTTATTCTGAAGTTAGTATGGAAGAACTTAATAGTAGGGAAAAATATCAATTTATAGATTTTTATTATAATAATATGCCTTGGAGCGTGGAAAGAAATGTAGTTAATCAAGGTATATATTTTGAAGCAAATTATTATTATAAATTTTTTTAATAATTAACCTTAAATAAATTTTAATTTAATAAACTAAAAAGGCTAACAAAATTTGTTAGCCTTTTTTGCTGAAATTTGCAAACCCTTTGTCATTTTATTAGATTTTACCAAAAATTTAAAGTTTATATTATTTTTTATTGTATTTTTTCATAATCGCTTGAAAATTCTACAAATCATAGATAGATTCTACGAATCGTAGACAAAAAACTAATGAAAATTCATAAAAAAACCTTTAAAATATAAGTATAAAAAAAAGTATAAAAAAGGAGGTTAAATGGATTTAAATCTAATTCAGTGTGAGAAATGTGGTAAGGTTATAATTGATAGATTAAATAATAGTTCAAATCTTTGTAAAATATGTTATTTAAAAACCAATAATAAATATTCAAATAAAGTAAAAAATAAAGAATTAAATGAATGTATTGAAAAGGCAGTTTTTAAATTAAAAGACTATTTAATTAATGACGAAATTGAAAAAATAAATGAATTATCAAGAAAAATAAAAAAATTAGAAAAAGATAATTTTTATGGAAAAATATTAGAATATATTTCAAATAAAGATTATTATTCAATTTTTAATGAAGATTTTTTACTTTATGACTTTAGTGAAAAATCTTATATTTTTGATAATTTATTAGACTACGTGAATATAAAAACTAAAAATAATCTTAATAATGATTTTATGGTTTTTAGTGTTGCGACAGATTATAAGAATTATTATCAAAAAGATATGGATTTACTTATTTATGTTCTTGAAAAAAATGCAGAATATATGACTGATAATCAAAAAAATAAACTATATAACTGCAAAGAAATAAAAGTAAAATATATAGAAGAATTTGCGTTATTTCTTAAAAATAAGTATTCAGTTTTTGCAGATAACAAGATAAATGAAATATTTGTATCAATTTGTAATTATTGCAATATTTTAGAAGAAAATGAGTTATTTGAAAATAATGAGAATATAAAAAATATTAACAACGAGTTAGTTGATTTATTTGTTAATAATTCTACTGTTTTAATGAAAACAGATTATCTTACTGCTTATTATATATTTGATAATTTAACAAAGTTGTCAGGTGTATATTTAGATAATAATAAGATTTTAACATTTATGATGAATTTTCAAAGAGATAAGAACTATCAAAAAGTAAAAACTATATTTTCTCCAAAAGAGATTATTTTGAGTTATCCTAGCAGTGAAAAAATAACAGTAAGCACAAGTGATATATTATTTATAAATGTATCTTTTCATACTGTGCTATATAATACCACAACAAAAGGAAAACAGTATTGTTTTTATGATTTTGTTTATAAGGTAGATTCAAACTTTACTATTGCAAGAGTTGTTGAAACTTGTGATTTTGATAACGAATCAATCATTTCGGATAATTATAAGATATTAAATAGGTGGGTAACTGCTCATAAAATAAAAATAACTCAATATGCTTGGCAAAATAATATTGCATTTTCTAATAATTATTTAGGTCTAGAGTATAAACAACTTTCTAATATAGATATTAATTATTTATTACAAAGTCAAATGTTAGATAACTTGTTACTAAGTTCAAATATGAACTATAGGATAATATTATCACTCTTAATACCAATTATTATATTAATTATAATATTTATAGTTATTATATTCTTTTTCCGTTATTAGATATAGTTTATAAAATAACGTATTTTGATTATAAAGTAAAATTTATTTAGTTTTTAAAAATATCAAATAACAACAATTTTTATAAAAAATATAATAATTATTTAATATTTTATTTGAAATAATTTGTAAAATTTAATAATAAGAGTTTTTATAAAAAAAATAAAATA
>JAFTMY010000122.1 GCA_017452165.1 Clostridia bacterium
AATATAGGTTTACAAATTAAATTATATAAGAATAAATAAAAATAAAAAAACACCTTAAAATAAATAATAAGGTGCTTATAAAATATTATTATTAAATTAAAAATTTTAATTAAAAAATTGTAATAACTAAATGTTATTTTTCCTTAAATAACAATTAACTATTTGTTCTTAAATCATCTCCAGCAAGGTTTAAGGTTATGCTAATTTGTTTGTTAGAGAGTCGTGAGTAAATTCTTTCATCATATCTTGAAGCAATTTTATCAATTGAAAGATTAGTTGATATAATTGTAGGACGTTTAAATCTTTCTCTTTCGGAAATGGTAGTATAAAGGTAATTTGATGTAACATTATTAAGTATTGGTTCACTACCAAGGTCATCAATAAAAAGAATATCGCTTTCAAGAAGTGGAACTAAAACTTGCTCCTTTTTTTTGTCAAAAGTTGTATGATATTTTAAAAATAAGTTATTCATTTCAAATGCTGATAAAAAACAAATAGAAAGGTTTTTATCTATTAAGGTTTTAGCCATACATTTCATAATGAAAGTCTTGCCAATTCCTGTTGCTCCACCAAGTACTATGTTTGTTTTTGTAACATTAGGGTAAGCATTACACCATTTTTCAAGAAGTTGTTTTAGTTTATTAAAATCAGAGAGATGGGTGCTGTTTTTAAATAATTTTTCATTAATATCATTAAACGAGTGAAGTTCTTTTTCATCAAAACCACATTCTTTTATAATTGCGGAATTTCTACGTTTTTTATAACATTCGCACATAACATGGGTATAAAATCCTGTATCATTACACTTGGTGCAAGAGTATTTTGGAACTAAATCGCTAGGTGTTAAATCTATTGTTTTTAATACTTTTTCTTTGTTTTCTTTAACAACTGCAAGTTGACTTTCAAGTGTTTTTATGAGTTTATTATTTTTTTCTTCTTTAGAATTTTCAAGTCCAATTTGATAGATGATATCCTTTTCTAAACTATCAAGTTTAGAGTAAGAAGGAATGCTCTTTGCTTTTAAAATATTGTTAAAAGCGAGTTTTTCAACGGAAATTTTATTAATTGCGAACTCATTTTGCAGTTTTTTATCAATTTCTATTAAATCCATACTTTGTCCTTTAATTAAATTTCAACATCATCAAGTGAGTCATAAACAGCAGTGAGTTGCTCTTTTGAGTAGTTATGACTAATAATGTCTTGTGATTGTGATTTTGAATTTTTTATATTTGAATTTGAAATATTGTTTAAATATTTTTCAATTTCATTATCACTTTTAATATTTTGATTTTCAAGTGAAGATAAGATTTTATTCATATAAGAAATATTGTATCCTTTTTCGTGAGCGAATTTTGCCACGAGTAAGATTTGGTGTTGAGAATAGTTCCAATTTTCAGTCCAAGTTTTAAACATATCACGATCTGCACTAGAAACTGAACGAACGAGTCCAATTGTATCTAAAACTTGTTTAATAAGTTCATCGTTTTCTATAATTGAAGAGATATATTGCTCAATAGATTCAAGTGATATAAGACCAAGTTTATAAAATTTTGAAACTAAAATATTCATACCATCTAACGTTCTAATGCTTTGTTTAAAACAATAGTGACTTAAAAATTGTAATGCACTACGCTCATAACCCTTGTTGTCCCAGTCAGATATATAGGTGTCAACTACATTTTCATAGTCTTGATAATATACACCGATAGTTTTACAAACTTCTTTTGCTGTTTCAAATAAATAATCACGTTTTTCTGAAAAGGTTGTAATTTCTTCAATAGTGAAGAGTTTTTGCTCGTAGTATTTAGTTAAAAGTTCATTAAGTTTAGTAAAACCACCACGCTTTTTAAGAGATTTGGCAATTTCAAGCACAACACCTTGTGTAAAACCATAATTATTAATCCATTTAAGATACAAGTTTCTTTCATCAATATCAGCCTCTCTTTTAAGTCCAAGAGCAGATAAAACTTGTTTTATTTCAATTGATGATTGTTCTTGTTCAAGGAATTTTTGTTCAACAGTTTCAACGGTTTTTATTCCTTCGTTTGCAAAGTTTCTAGCAACTGCTAAAATGTATGGATAACCAATTGAGTTTGATTTTATGATTGTGCAATATTTTGCAATTAAAATAAGAGCGTTTGGTTCAATGTGATAAGTTTCAATAAGAGAGTAATATTCATTAAACTCAGTTGGTGTTATCATTCTGCCTGTGATGATTTCGTTCATTTGATTATTAAAATCAGTATATTTTTCAGGTTTTCTAATTTTGTTTGAACCTGAGTGAGAACGAATTGGCAAAAACTTAATTTCGTAAGGAGAATTTGAAACAATTTGAACGAGTCCCATTTCTTGCCAATAAGCAAAAGAATTTTTCACTTGTTCTTCAGTGAGGGATAATATTTTGCAAATTGTATCTAAGCAGTTATCCTCTAAATTAGGGTTATTGCACATATTCAAGCAAAAAAGATAAACTTTTACATCATCACCAGTTGCCTGTGGTAAAAACTCATTTAAAAAAGTATTGTCTATAACTGTAAAACCTTCCATAGCAAGTCTGCTTGAAAAAGAGCAAAGTGCCATATAATTAACCTCCTTAGTAAAAAAGTATTTGCATAAAAACTAGAACAAGTTTATAATATCATTAAATGAAATAAATTTCAACAACTTAATTACAAAAATAAAAAAGTAGAGGAGCAGAATTGTGAAAATTTTACATACATCAGATTGGCATTTAGGAGTTAAAACAAACGGAATTGATAGATTAGATGAACAAAAGAAAGTTATGGAAGAAATTTTATCCATTACAAACTATGAAAATATTGATTGTGTAATAATTGCAGGTGATGTATTTAACACTTCAAATCCATCAGCAGAGGCTGAAGAGTTGTTTTTTGATACCATTGAAAAACTATCAGCAAATGGTGATAGATTTATTTTTGTTCTTGCAGGAAATCATGATGACCCAACTAGAATAGAAGCAGGTCTTCCTCTTGCAAGTAAACACAATATAGCGCTTGTTGGTGATTTGTCTAAACTAAGAGAGAGTTCTTTTAATAATGGCTCACTTGTTAGAGTTATTGAAACAGGTAAGGGCTATGTTAAAATTCAAAAAAATGATGAAATTTTAACTATTGCATATTTGCCATATCCAAGTGAATCAAGAATTTCAGAAAAAGTTGATAGTAGTTTAGATTATGCCGAAAAAGTAAGATATTGGTCAAATATTGGTGCAAATGCATTTTCTGAGGATTCCGTTAATATTTTTGTTTCACATCTTTTTATGGTTGGATCAAAAACAAAAGATGGAGAGGTAAAGGTTGGAGATATTTTAGCAGTTCCTAAAAACTATATTCCAACTGCTGACTATGTTGCGCTTGGACATATTCACACACCTCAGCATTTAGGTGATAATGTCTATTATTCTGGTGCAATAACGGCTCTTTCTATTGGTCAAAAAGATTTAGGTATAAATATTATTGAAACAAGTGGAAAAACAATTGAAAGTGTTAATACTATAAAACTTAATAATATAATGAAATATGAAAAAGTTAAAGTTAATTCAATTGCTCAAGCAGAAGAAAAACTTGCTAAATATGATAATAAGGATATTGTTGAACTTGAAATTACTCATAAAGAGCAACTTTCATCATTTGATTTAAAACAACTAAAAAAGAGTTTTCCATGCATATCGAATATTTCGCTTGTTAGAAAGATTAACCCTAACTTACAAAAACAAACGGAGAGCAGAAGAACTCTTGGAGATATTGAACTTTTTAAAAATTTCTATAAAGAAACTCGTGGTTTTGAACCAAGTGAAGATTTAATTGAAATGTTTAAACTTTGTAAAGGAGAAGAAGATGAAACCAATTAAACTTGAAATAGAAGGTCTTAATAGTTTTGAAAGTAGACAAATTCTTGATTTTACCAAACTTGGAACAGGTGTTTTTGGTATTTTTGGTAAGACGGGTAGTGGTAAATCTACAATTTTAGATGCTATAATTTTGGCACTTTATGGTGATGTTGAAAGGTCTAAGCAAAATATTGAGTTTATCAACACAAAGCGTAAAAAAGCAGTTGTTTCTCTTGAGTTTGAAATTTTTGTTGATGGAGCAGTAAAAAAATATTTAGTCACTAGAAGTTTTCAAATTAGAAAAAATGGCAAAGATGTTGAATCTAATGCTCAAATTTATGAAATTGAATCAAATAATAAAACTTTAATAACTGAAGGAACAAATAAGACTAATGAAAAAATTTATGAGATTATTAGGCTTGGTAAAAACGAATTTATAAAGTGTATTGCACTTCCTCAAGGTGAATTCTCAGCATTTTTAAAAGCAAATCAAAGCGAAAGAACTGAAATTATGAGTAAAATTTTTGACCTTTCAAAATATGGAACAGCGCTTTGTATGAAAGTTAAAGAAAAAGTTAATGAATACGATAGAGAAATTGCTGGACTTTCATCTAGTTTGTCGCTTGTTGAGTATGCAAATGACGATGTTTTAGAAAATATTAGAAAAGATTTTTATAATAACTCGCAAAATTATTCATCTAAAAACATTGAGTTGAAGGAAAAATCTGAAAAATTCACTAAATTATCTAAACTTTTAGATGATAAAAATAAACTTGAAAGTTTAATTACTCAGTTTGATGAATTTGAAAAACTTAAATCTGAAATGGCACTCCTTGAAACTGAGATAATTAAAAATCAAAATGCTAATATTATTCAAAGAGATTATGAAAAGTTAAAGAAAGATGAGATAGACCAAAAAGAGTTGTCAATTAAGGTTTCAGACTTAAATGAAAATAGACTTAAAACTGAGTCTGAGCAAACAGCCGCTACCATTGAATTTAATGAGTTTAAGAAAGAATTTAATGTGAAAATGGTTGAGTATAATACAAAACTTTCAAAGATTGACGAACTTTTAAAATTTGAAGCAGATGAAAAAAGATTAGAATTAGAGCAAGAAAAATTACAAACATTAATTGGTAGTAATGAAGAGAGTATTTTAAAAGAGGAAACAAAACTTAGCGAGATTAATGAAAAAATAGAAGATATTGAAAAAGAAATTACTGCTATCGATGAATTTATTAAGGTTAATAAGCCAGATGTTGAACTTGGTTATGCTTTAGAGCAAACTAAAAACATAGAAAGTGAACTTATCATAATTGATGAGTTTCATAATATTGTTGAAAGTCTTTTTGACCAAACAAACGAAGAACTTAAAATAGCACAAGAAGAATATAATAGTTACATAAGTCAAGAGAAAAAACTTACAGATAAAATTGATAAGATTCAAAAATCCATTGAAAATGCTTTTGAATTTGAAGAAGTTGATAAAACTAACTTTAATAAACTTAGAAGTTGTGATAAGCAACTTGATATGATGAAAAATATAAAGGTTCGAGCAGGTTTAATTGATGAGCATATTTCTAGTTTAAAACTAGATAGAGATAATAGAGTTCATACTATCTCTGTTTTAAATAATCAATTAATTGAAGAACAAAATAAACTTACCGATATAGAAAAGAAACTAGCCGAAAAAGAAAAACATCTTAAAATAAAAAGAGAAGAAAGAGAGTCTTTTCTTGGTGCAAACTTATTTTCTATTACATCTAATCAGATGAAAATAGGTGATACTTGTCCAGTATGCACTAACAGGATTTTCCAAAAGACTTATGATGAAATATATGATATAAATCCTATTTCAAGAGAAATTTTAATCGAAGATGATGAAATAAGACAAATGCGTTTTGCTCGTGATAAGATTTTTACAAACTTTATTACATTAAAAGCAAGATGTGAGTTTGAAAAAGCACAAATTCAAATTGATGAAAGTGAAATAGAACAAATTGAACAAAGTAAAACTACAATGTATAAAGAGTTTGTTGATGCAAATGAAAATACAGAGGAGACATTTGAAAAACTATATTCACTATTATTTTCGACAACTGATAGTTTAGAAAATTTAATTGATTTGCAAGATGCTCTTCGTGATGAAAAATTAAATATTATTATAAATAAAACTCGTGCTGGAACAAAAATAACCATTTATAATAGTTATATTGAAAATTTCAGTGATATTTTGTATAAACTTAAAACAAAAAAGGCTGAGAGAGAGTTTGCAATCTATAATGTAAATGAAAGATTTAAAAATCTTAGAGAATATAAGAGACAAATTGCTGAAGGTAAGAACATAGAACTTGAAATTGAGAGTAAAAAAGACAAAAAGTATGAACTTAAAGATGAAAGTATGAAATACATAGTGGTTAAATCTAATTTAGAAAAGCGTATTTCAGAACTTAGGTCAGACAATAATCTTTTAAAAGAAAAGTTGTCTAACTCAAAAATGCAATCTGACAAAGTTAAGGAAAGTATTTTATTAAATGGTGTTCCAGATGGTGTTACGGTTACTCAAGAACATACAAAGACATTAAATTTAATTAATGACCTTAAAAATACTTATAGCACAAAGGAAACAAGACTTGAATCTTGTAAAGAACTTTTGGCTAGAACTGAAAATGAATATAAAATTAATACCTCAATACTTGCAAATAAAAAAGCGGAGATTGAATCGCTTAGCACTAAAATTAGTAATTTTATGATAGAAAGCGAATTTAAGAGTGATGAGGAGTTAGAGAGTTATTTTGAAAACCCAGCAGTTTTAAAAGGAAAACAAAATAAACTTAGTGATTATAACAATAATTATAAGTTTGTTAAGTCTCAAATTGAAGAACTTTCTAGCAAAGATTATAGCGTAGTAAATGAAAATGTTATTGAAGAATTAAAAATAGAAGTTGAAGATTTATCTGAACTTGTGAAAGAACTTTCTGAAAAAGTGGGAAGAACAAGTGCTGAGTTTGAAAGAATAGAGCAAGATAATAAAAAGCGTAAAGAAATTAATGCAGACCTTAAAGTGTTTAAACATAAGTTTGACTTAGCAAAAGAACTCTCTACCGTTTTAAAAGGGAAGGCGCTTGCAGAGTATGTTGCAGAGGAGTATTTACAAGAAATAACAACGCTTGCTAATCAAAAATTAAATATACTTCTTGATGGAAAGTATGTTCTTAAATTTATAAATAAAGACTTTGTTGTTGAAGATAACTTTAATGATGGAATTATTCGTTCAGCAGGCACTCTCTCTGGTGGTGAAACTTTCTTAGTTAGTTTAAGTTTGGCTCT
>JAFTMY010000123.1 GCA_017452165.1 Clostridia bacterium
AATCGTATTTATTATTTATAATAATAGTGTTGATTTTTAATCAATTATTTTATTTTTTGGAGGAATTTTTATGAAAGATATTTTAACTGCACCTTTTGTTGTTGAAATGGAAAAAACAACTGCAAATATGTATAGACTTGGTTGGGATGAAAGAAATGGTGGAAATATTTCTTATCTTCTTGATGAAAAAGAAGTTGGGGAATATTTAGACCTTACAAAAGTTATTAGAACAATTCCACTTGGTTTTGATGCTACTAAACTTAAAGGTAAAATTTTTATTGTTACTGGAACAGGTAAATATTTTAAAAATGTTGAATTTGACCCTGAAACAAACCTTGGTATTCTTAGAATTGCAGATGATGGTCAAAATGTAGAACTTCTTTGGGGATATAAAGATGGTGGAAAGTTTACATCTGAACTTCCTGCTCACCTTATGAGTCATATTTCTCGTCTTTCTGTTGACCCAACAAACAGAATTGTAATGCATTGTCACCCAACATATACACTTGCCATGAACTATGTTCATGAACTTGATGAAAAGAAATTTACTCATACTCTTTGGGAAATGTGCACAGAATGTATTGTTGTTTTTCCTGATGGTATCGGTGTTTTACCTTGGATGCTTTGTGGAACTAACACAATTGGCGAGGCAACTGCAGAAAAAATGAAAGAATTTAGATTAGTTGTTTGGGGTATGCACGGAATTTATGGTGTTGGAAAAACAATGGATGAAGCCTTTGGTTTAATTGAAACAGTAGAAAAGGCTGCTCAAATTTATATGCTTACATGCAATCGTCCAAGAATTAATACTATTACAGACTCTCAACTTGTTGAACTTGCTGAGCATTTTGGAGTAAATTATCGCAAGGATTTTCTTGATTTATAATATTATAAAACATACAAACAGGAAATATTATGGAAATATTAGAAGGTAGAATTTATAAACATTTTAAAGGGGATTTATATCTTGTTGAAGGGGTAGTTTTCCATTCAGAAACAAAAGAAAAAATGGTTCTTTATCGTGCACTTTATGGTAACGGACTAAGATATGTTAGACCTTATGAAATGTTTAAAGAAAAAGTAGATAAAATAAAATATCCAAATGTTAAACAAGAATATCGTTTTGAACTTCAAGATATTTTAAGTGTTGCAGGATTTAAAGAACCAACAAAATAATTTGTTTATTTTATAAAATAAATTGATAAAATAAAACAAATAATATATACTAAAAAAGTCGATTTAAAATAATAAAATTTAACAGTAAAATTAATAAAAAAGGAAAAATTATGCTTAGTGTAAAAAATCTAACTAAAACCTATCAAACAGGCAAATCTGGACAAAATACAGTTGTTGCACTTAATAATGTTTCAATTGATTTTCCTGAAACTGGATTTGTATTTTTACTTGGTAAAAGTGGTAGTGGTAAATCTACACTTTTAAACGTTATAGGTGGACTTGATGTTTATGACAAAGGTGAAATTGTTATAAAAGGTAAGTCATCAAAAACTTTTACTCAAAGTGATTTTGATAGTTATAGAAACACATTTATTGGATTTATTTTCCAAGAATATAATATTTTAGAAAACTTTACAGTTGCTAAAAACTTAGCCTTAGCGATTGAACTTCAAGGCAAAAAGGCTAACAAAGAAGAAGTTAATAAACTTTTAAATCAAGTTGAAATGCTTCCTTATGCTACTAGAAAACCTAACCAACTTTCTGGTGGTCAAAAGCAAAGAGTTGCTATCGCCAGAGCGCTCATTAAAAATCCTGAAATTATCATGGCTGATGAACCAACAGGTGCGCTTGATAGTAACACAGGAAAACAAGTTATGGATACTCTTAAAGAATTGTCTAAAACAAAACTTGTAATCGTAGTATCTCACGATAGAGATTTTGCTGAAATTTACGGTGATAGAATTATCGAACTTAAAGATGGTGTTATTATTAGCGATGTTACTAAAAAAGAAGTTGAATCTAAACAAACAGAGAGTGGTGTAAAAATCATTGATGATAGCATTTTATATATCAAAAAAGGTCAAAAAATCACTGATGCTCAACTTAAACAAATTTCAGATTTTGTTGTTCAAAAAAGTCAACAATCTGACACATTTATTTCTTTTTCTGAAGATGCTAATGAAAAACTTAAAGAAAGTGCTAACATTAATGAAGAAGGTAATAGAGAAAAATTTGTTGAAACTGAAAAAGATGATATTAATCTTAAACAATATAATCCAAATAGTTTAAAACTTATTAAATCAAGACTTAAATTTACTGATTCATTTAAGATTGGAACAAGTTCTTTAAAACATAAGGTTGGTAGACTTATATTTACCATATTATTATCATTTTTCGCCTTTACTGTTTTTGGTGTAGTAGATGCTTTATCTTGTTGGAATAGGTCTGCATCTGTTTATCAAGCTCTAGAACTTACTCATCAAAAATATGTTGCTCTTTCAAAGAGAATTAAAACAGATAATGGTTATAGAGGTGGTTCTGTAAAACAAAAGGACATTGAAAAACTTAAAGAAAAATTTCCAAACTATACTTTTAAAGGTGTAGCAGATGGTCCAAGTTAGTATAATATTAATAATGATGATATGGGAGTTCAATTAAGTTATACATATAGTAATCCATATTATGAAACTAGTATGACTGGTTTTGTTAATATCACTGAAGAAGAAATTCAAAAGTATGGTTTTGATTTAATCGGTAGACTACCTGATAAGCCAAATGAAATCTGTCTTTCAAAGCATATTTTCGATATCATTTGTGAACTTTCTAAAAATTCAGATAATCCAGTAACTGATATTGATAATTTAAAGATTAATTTTGATAATAGAACTGAATATCATACTGTTGTAGGTATCGTTGATGATAAAAAAGATTTATCTAATTTAAAAGACCTTGATGAAGAAACTGATTATATGAAAATCATGATGATAAGAAGTCAAATTGACTATGGTTTCTCTCGTATGGCTTATGTTTGTGAGGAAGAATACAATAGAATACTTAATGAAGGTGTGGATACTCATATTTCTTTAGAATTTAAAAATTCAGGTTATGGTATTGATAAAGATTATTTATATACATTTGAAAAAGCATTAGAAACTTATTATGATGAAAAATCTCATTATGAAAGTTGTCAAATTGAATTTATTAATTCAACATATAATCATAAATTATATCTTGAAGGAAATGGAAAAGAATATTATTATTGGGAAATTTGGGACGAGCATAATAATTTATTATATAAGTATAATTATTATAACCAAAAATTTGAAGATGGTAATGGTTATCCATTAGAAGAAGAGGCTATTAATACTATTTTTAGTAGATATGGATTAGATAATAATGGTGATGGTATTCCAGATGAATTTAAAGACAATGTTAACAAGTTATTCTATGAAGATTATGTTACTTATATCAAAAATGACGGCACACTTCTTGTTAATGGAAAAATTAAAGATATAGGTGAAAATGAAATTTTATTACCTCAAGAA
>JAFTMY010000124.1 GCA_017452165.1 Clostridia bacterium
TAAATATCTCAGTAGTCTCGGGACTTGTTCCACCAACGGGCTTGCCACTGCCGTTTATTAGTGCAGGTTCAACATCGATTATGATTTTTATGTCTATGGTTGGAATTGTTCAAAATGTGCATAGGCAGAGTTTAAATAGAGTTTAAAAATTTTGAAATGTATACAATTTGTATGCATTTTTTATTTTTTTACTTGACTAACTAAAATAATATTGATATTATAAAATCATAATACTATGTTATAACATAGTATATAACATATAAATATAAAAGGTAGGGAAAAAATATGAAAAAAATTAATAAAATATTATCAATAATTATTGTTGCATTTATAATTTGTATACCAGTAATGTTTGTGTTGTCTGGCTGTAAAAAACCAAATAATCCAAATACCCCAAACAATCCAAACAATTCAAATAGTTCAATAACATCAGCAAAAGATGTTGTTAAGAAATCTATTTCTAAAATGGAAAATATTGTATATAAAGATAAAGAGACAACAGAGGTGGTTTCATATTCATTTAATAGTCCAAATCAAACAATGGATTATACAAATGAACTTATATCAATTTTGCGTGGTTCAGGAACATCTGTATACTTTACAGATTATTTGTTAAATAGAATTTCTAATATTCAAATGAATGTCGTTTATGAAGATATTATTTCTAATGAAAGTTTAGGAATTGATGATATTAGTTTTTCATTTAAATTAAGCGAAATAACTAGTGGATTTATGTTGACATTAATGAATAAATCTGGCGAAGGTGAAAAACTAAGTGTTAGTTTAATTAAAACATATTTTATTTATGATTATGAATTGGAAAAACCGATAGAAACAGTTATTGTTTATCAAGGTGATTCTTTTATAAACGTTGCTGCATTTGATTTTACTGATGACACTGCGTATGCTTTTGATATTTTATTATCTGAAAATAATGAAGATTTTTCTGAGTTTTTAAAAAATAAAAATCTTAATTTTGAAAATTTTAAATCTTTAGATTTAATAAAATATAATTTTATTAAAATTAATGAATTAGAAAAAATAGGATATGCTTTTTTTAAAGAAGAAAAAGAATCTATTAATGTTTCAGAAAATGATGTTAAGGAACTTTATACAGAAATATATGATAAAATAAAAGATTATGTTGTTCCATCAGATTATTTAAAATTAGAAAATAAAACATCATTATTGTTTTATCAAGATATGTATTTATATTCTAGATTAAAGGTTAGTTGTGTTTCTTATGAGGATAATATAATTGATACATTTATAGATTATGCTAATGCAAAGTTAATTCTTAATCAAATTAAAAATGAATTAAATAAAGATAATTATGAGGGTTCAAAAGTAGAAGAAATAAAAACAGAAGTTGATAAAATGGTAAACTATATTAATTCTATTGAAGAAAAGGACTATGTTGGTTTATTATCTAATGAAGAAAAAATTGTGTTTTTAGCAAAATCTGCTTTAAACAATAAAAATATAAGTTATTCTATTATAAATGCTAATACAAATAATGTTTACTTAAATATTGAAATTGAAGAAGGCAATTTAAAAAATATAGAAATTTAATTTAAGAATTATTGCTTATTTATAGCATAATAAGGCTAGAGCATTTTATAATTGTATTAATATGTGGGTAAATATATAATTACAAAAAAGAGCAAAAATGTGTTTTTACTTCAAATTTTGCTCTTTTTTTATATTTAAATACATTTATTTTTTAATAAGTTATAAAATTTATATAACTATACAATTTAATTTGTTTATGATATAATGAAATTGTTTTATTAAAAACTAGGAAGATTTTTAATATTGATTTGAGATGATTTTATAATTTGATAGTTTAATTTTATATATAGGAGAAAATATGAATAGGCTATATTTAAAATTTCCAACTTTAGAAGATAAAGAAAAGGTGCTTGATTTTAAAAATGAGTTTATTTTAAGTGGTCAGAAAATGGCAGGAGTTGGTGGGCTTGATAGATATGATTCTTTTGAAGAGTGGCTAACTAAAATTACTAATGATTTAAAAGAAGAAACCTGCAAAGAGGGAAAAGTTCCTGCAACGCTTTATTTATCGTGCAGGATTAGTGATGATAAACTTATTGGTATTGTTAAAGTTAAACATAGATTAAATAAGCATCTTTTAGACTATGGTGGAAATATAGGAGATTGTATTCGTCCAAGTGAACAAGGTAAAGGTTATGGAACTGAACAAATAGCACTTTCGCTTGAAAAATGTAGAGAATTAAAGATGGATAGAGTTTTAATAACTTGCTTTAAAAGGAATATTGCTTCGGCTAGAACTATACAAAAAAATAACGGAATACTTGAAAATGAAGTTATCGATAATGGTGAGTTAAAGCAAAGATACTGGATAGAATTATAAATAATAAAAAATACTATTCATTTTCATTTTTGTGATATAATAACTAATAGGAGAAAGTTTATGGGAAAAATAATATCTGCTTTTGCAGGAGTTGGAAAGACTTATGTAGGAAAAAAATATGAAAGAGTTTTAGATTTAGAGTCTACATATTTTAAGTGGCTCGAAAATGGAGTGGCACATCTAACAGAAGAAGAGAGAAAAGGCAGAAAAGATAGAGTTTTAAATCCTAATTGGCCACAAAATTATATTGATGAAATTATAAAACAAAAAGATAATTATGATATAGTTTTAATCCAACTTAGTCATAAAAGACTTAATAACGAGCAAATTTTTGAATATTTTGATAATAATAATATTGAATACTATGTTGCTAGACCAAATCTTAGTGGTTGGGAATATATAGAGCAAAGACTTATAGATAGAGGAAATACTCAGGAGTTTATAGGGCAAGTTAAAAATAATTTTTCTATTTTTATTGAAGAATTTTCAAAAGATAAATATAATCAAATTGTTATCGATGACGGAAAATTTTTAGAAGATGCATTGATAAAAAATGGGTTTTTAAAGTAATAATCTTATAAGATATGGAGAAAGTGATGGATAAGTTGTTTGAACAGAAATTAAATGATTTAGGTTTTAAAAAAGAATTAGAAAACATATACTCTTTTGTAATTGATGAAAAGTTATTTACAACTGGTAAAGACTGGCTATTATTTATCTACTTTGAAAATGATAATTATTATTTATCTAATAATGGCGATTTAGTTGAAAACTTTGATGCTCCTGATATTGATATTGAATATTCGCTTAAAGAGATTAAAAAAATAATTAGTGAGTATGGTTGCTTCTTAGATGTGTCAAGGATTGTTAAAGTTATAAATATTAATAATTTAAATGAAGAAATAAATGTGTTTATAAATGCTGTAAAATCAGTTGATAATTTATATAAAAAAATAATAACAGGTTAAATTTTTGTTATGGAAATATTAGAGGTAAAAAGTGATAAAAAGAAATATTTATCATTACTTCTTCTTGCTGATGAGCAGGAAAGTATGATTGATAAATATTTAGATAAAGGCACAATGTTTATTTTAAAGAAGGCTGACGAAATAGTTTGTGAGTGTGTGGTAACTGACGAAGGTGACAGTATTTTAGAAATAAAAAACCTAGCCACAAAAAAAGAATATCAAGGCAGGGGTTATGCAAGAAAAATGATAGAATTTATAGCGGATAAATATAAAGACAGTTTTTCAATTTTGCAAGTAGGCACAGGTGATAGTCCACTTACTATTCCATTTTATGAAAAATGTGGATTTACTCGCTCTCATATTATAAAAAACTTTTTTATAGATAATTATAGTGAACCTATAATTGAGTGTGGTGTAAGACTTGTTGATATGATTTATTTAAGAAAAGAAATTGGTTAAAATTTAAAAGATATAGTTATGAAAAATATAATAGATAAATTAAAAGAGAAAATCAAAGAATATTTTGAAGGAGAAGACACTGGTCATGATATATCCCATTTAGAAAGGGTGTATGATTTTGCACTAGAAATACAAAAGATAGAGGGTGGGGATTTATATATAATTGCAGTGTCTTCACTTGTTCATGATATTCATAGGATTTTATCGAATAAATATGGTAGATTTGTTTCAGCAGAAGAGAGTTTAGATGATGTCAAAAACTTGCTTATAGAGTGTGATGTTGATTTAGAAAAGTTAGAAGCAATCTTAGAGGTTGTAAAATTTCACGACAGTAAAGAAATAAAAGAATTACCGATAGAAGCGCTTATTATTCAAGATGCAGATGCACTTGATGCAGTTGGAAAGGTTGGTTTAGAGCGAACCTTAAAGTATTGCAAAAAATATAATATTCCCATTATTGATAAAAGTTTTAATTTAGATTGCAAGGAGTATATTCCAAATACTAATCCAATTTCAACTTGTCATTATATTTATAGAACAATGATTCCAAATGGAAAAAATCTATATACTAAAACTGCAAAAATTTTAGCAAATGAAAAAATGCAAGTGCTTTATGATTTTATAAAAGCAAACACAGGAATAAATATAGAAAATTAAAACAGCAAGGTTGACAAATGGGTATATGGGGCGTAAAATAGATAAGTATAATGAAAGAAAATGTTTTTACGGAGGAAACTATAAGATATGAAAAAGTTTTTTAATAAAGTTTTAAAAAAGTGCGTTACTCTTGCTTTATGTTTAACTATTCCTTGCACTTTATTTTTAACTGCTTGTGGTGGTGGAAATAATGACAATAATAATAACAACCCACATACCCACGATTATAAAACAACTTGGTCAAAAGACGCAACTCATCACTGGCACGACTGCAAAGGCGAAGATTGCACTGAAAAATCAGGATACGCAGAGCATAGTTATACAAATTATGTGTGCGTTTGTGGATATGAAGACCCTAATAAACCAAGTGAGCCAACAGAGCCAAGTGGACCAAGCGACCCAAGTGGACCATCAGACCCTGGAATTGTAGACCCAAGTGGACCACATACTTGTGATTTTAAAACAATTTGGTCAAAAGATGCAACTCATCACTGGCACGATTGCAAAGGCGAAGATTGCACTGAAAAATCAAGTTATGCAGAGCATAGTTATACAAATTATGTGTGCGTTTGTGGACACGAAGACCCTAACAAACCGACTGAACCAAGCAACCCAACAAATCCAACTGCAAACAAATACGCCGATGTTGTTGCTAAAATTGAAGCACAAATGTTAACAGTAGAGGAAATAGAATTAGATGTTATGTTAATTGATATTGACCCAGCAGATGGACATCTTGTTTGGTGGGCAAACGAGGGAACAAAACTTGTTAAATATAAATTAACAACTGAATTAATTGGAACAACAAATGCAGAAATAATACAAACTCTTGAAGAGTCTGATAGAGTTACTAGATATTCATTAGTTGATACTTATACTGCAGATAAAACTTTAGCAACAGATACAACACTTGTTAATGGTTTAACACAAACTCTTGTTGGAGAAGGTTACACAATAATTGCAGGTGGTGTATCAAACACTTATGGAAATAATGTTGATTCAACTTTAGGTGATATTTCAATGTTTGATGTTGACTTATTGTTAGAAAAAGATGGAACAATCTATGAATATAATGATTCAATTTATGCTGCTAGAGATTGGCAAGATAAAACTGCGTATGAAGCTGTAACTGAAGGTGTAGAAGATGTTACTTATAGAGCTATGGGAGAAGTTAAGACTCTTGGAAACCTTGCAAAAGATTATTATGCAAATTCAAATACTCAAAACAAATACGCCGATGTTGTTGCACAAATTAAAGCAGAGATGGTTGAACACTTAGAAATTTCTAATGCTAATGTATTAATGATAGATATTGATGAAGAAGGAAAACTTGTTTGGTGGGCAAACAACGGCACAAATGTTGTTAAATATAAATTAAATAGAACATTGGCTACAGAATCTGATGGAAGCATTACAAATGCAACTATGATTAGTTCATTAAGTTCAGCTGTCGGTCCACACTTCCGTCTTATGGAAACTTATTCAGCAGACAAAACTTTAGCAACAGATGCAACACTTATAAATGATTTAACAAAGAAACTTGTAGGCGATGGTTACACAATCATTGCAGGTGGGGTATCTGAACCAGTAGCAGGAACAGTTGATCCAGTTGTAGGAAATTATTCAGGATTTGCAATTGACCTTTTATTAGAAAAAGATGGAACAATTTATGAATATAATGATACAATTATAGCAAGTAGAGATTTACAAGGTAAAACACCTTATGAGGCAGTAACTCAAGGCACAAAAAATGGAACTTACAAAACACAATCAGAAGTTAAGACTCTTGGAAACTTTGCAAAAGATTTTTACAAAGCATAATATTAAAATATAATCTATGTAATGATAAATTTTTGTTAAACCAAAAATTTATTAAATTCTTGCGAATTTGATACTAGCGTATCCCATCACAGATTGAAATTACCATCAGTTGCTGTCAAATGCCACTTCGTGTCGCTTGACGACAACTTTCGATATTATAGTAAAAAAGAACATTCATTTTGAATGTTCTTTTTGTTCTTTTAAATAAAAAAAAATAATAATTACCAAAATATGGCAAAAAATTCATAAAAAATACTGATTAAGTGATATTTTTAAAAAATTATGAATATTTTGTAATATAGGGTTAGGTGATTATGAAATATATAATTAATGGTGGTAAAAAACTTTTTGGTAAAGTGAAAATTGATTCTGCAAAAAATGCAATACTTCCTGTTATTGCTGCAACAATAATGTGTGACGAAGAGTGTGTTATAAAAGATATACCATTATACTTAGATGTTGTTGAAATGTGTGCAATACTTGAAAAACTTGGAAAAAAGGTTGAAGTAAAAGAAAACAATTTAATTATATCAGGTGCTATTAGTAGCACTTCTGTTATAATGGCAGAAACTAAAACTCTTAGGTCTTCAATCTTTATGATGGGCTCTATTTTATCAAACTATAGAAAGGCAATCTTTACATATCCAGGTGGTTGTGATATAGGTAAAAGACCAATTGATATTCATCTTGCTGGGCTTAAAAGTTTAGGAGTGAAATTTTCGTTTGCAAATGATTTAATTTACTGCGATGCAAATAAGATTTCAGGTAATACCATTGAACTTTCGTTCCCAAGTGTTGGTGCTACTGAAAATATTATGATGGCTAGCACACTTATTGAAAATGGTATTACGGTTATTAAAAACTGCGCAAGAGAGCCTGAGATTGTAGACCTTGCGAATTTTATAAATTCTATGGGTGGAAAAGTATTTGGTGCAGGGTATGAAACAATAGTTGTCTTTGGTGTAAAAAAGTTGCACGGAACTGAGTATAGATGCATTTCAGACAGGATTTCAACGGGAACATATCTCTTAGCAGGGGCAATATGCTTAGGAAGAATTGAAGTTTGTAATGTGAACCCTAATTTTTTATTGCCTCTTATTGTTTTTTTGCGTAATTCTGGTTGCAACATTGAACTATTTAGTGATAAAATAATTTTAGAGAATTTTTCAAGACCTAAGTCAATAGAAAAAATTGAAACAGGGATTTATCCAGGGTTTCCTACTGATATGCAATCGCTTATTTTAGTTCTTCAAACAATTTCTAAGGGAACATCAATAATTCATGAGACAGTCTTTGAATCAAGATTTAGAGTTGTTTCTGAACTTGCCAAGATGGGTGCAAAAATTAATATAAGTGAAAGGTATGCAACTGTTGTTGGTGTAAGTAAACTTAAACCAGCAATTGTTACTTGTCCGGATTTAAGAGGTGGAGCAGGACTTGTTCTTGCGGGACTTTCTGCAAAGGGAAAAACGGAAGTTGGTGAAATTTTTCATATAGAAAGAGGTTACTATAAATTTGATGAAAATTTAAGAAACTTAGGCGCAAATATAGAAAGGATAAAATAGAGTATGCAAAGCAAAAGATTAAGATTATGGATAATTATCGGTTCAGTTATACTTGCTATTATTGGACTATTTTTATTTTTAATTTTAGGTTTTAGGTTAAAAACGGTTGATGTGGAATTTCAATCAAGACTAACTCAGTCTGAAACAAAACTTGAGCAAGGTATTCAAGAAAATGTTAAGAAACATTTTAAATATAAAGATAACATTATTCTTATGAGATTTGATGATACAATCGCTGAAATTGAAAAAGAAAATCCATTTATAAAAGTAAATCAAGTTATAAAATATTTTCCTAAGACCGTAAGAGTTTATGTGTCTGAAAGAGTTCCTAAATATAGGGTTAAAGATAATCAAAATTTAGGTGAATGGCTAATTTTAGACGGTGATTTTAAAATTTTGGATAAAGTTACCGATGAAAATTTAAAAAATGAAACGCTTTATAGAAATTCATCATATTTTAAAAAGACAGTTGAAATTTTAAGTGAAAATTTAAGTATTACAGGAAATGTAGGTGAGTTTATAAGTAAAGATGATATTATGTTTACAGTTAATGAAATAATGTCAGGTGTTTATGGTAGAACTGAAGATTATTTATCAGTAAATTCAATATCAATTACAGATGTAGATGGAAAAAAGAACTATAATATTATTATGAGAAATGTTGCAATTGATGATGGCAATGGTTGTAAAATTTTAGTTGAAGGTAGTGATAACTTACTTACAAAAGTTTTTGTAGGCATATCAACTTTTCAATCTGAAATTCAAAAGGATTCAACAATTAATACCCCAAAAACAACAATTAGAATTTATTATTCAAATGGAGAATATAAAGGAATTAAAATTGTAGAGTAAAAAAAGAGCAAAATATTTTGCTCTTTTTTTCTATGTAAAAATGCACATAAATAATTTTGAGCAATTTTTTATTTGACAGATTTTTAGTATATGAATATACTTAAAATATAATAATTGGGAAATTATCGCTGTATGAAAAATTCTATTGCAATAGTTGATATTGGTTCATCAAAGGTAATCACCCTTGTTGGAGGTGAAGGTGTTAATAACACTCTTCAAATTTCAGGCAAAGGTGAGATTTTTTATGCTGGATTTCAAAATGCTGAGTTTTTAGAACCCGAAAATTTAAGTATAGCAATTGGTTCATCAATAGCAAATGCTGAAGATAATTCCCAGCAAAAAATAACTGAAGTTTATATTGGTGTTCCAGGAGAGTTTAGTGCAAATGTTGTAAAAAATGTTACGCTTAAATTTCCGAAAGTGAAAAAGATAACGCAGTTTGATATTAATAATATCTATAAAACAGGAAATTCATTTGAAAATGAAATAGACTATTGTTTAATTAATCAATCTGTGGTATACTATGAACTAGACCGTGAAAAAAGAGTAATTGAACCACTAAACTATAAGGTAAAACAAGTTTCTGGTATAATTTCATATAGTTTTGCAAAAAGATATTTTGTTGATATTATGAAAGATGTTTTTGAAAAACTAAATGTAAAAATAAAGGGATTTGTTTCATCAGCACTTGCAGAGAGTATGTATTTGTTTGAGCCAACGCTTAGAGATAAATATGCACTACTTGTTGATGTTGGTTATATAACAACAACAGTATCAGTTGCTAGAGGTAATGGACTACTTTATCTTAATAGTTTTTCTATGGGTGGTGGTCATATTGCATCGGATTTATCGCAGTGTTTAAGGATTCCATTTAACGAAGCAGAGATGCTTAAAAACAAAGTTGCAGTTGCATGGGTTCCTAATACTCAAGATGTTTATAAAGTTGATTACTTTGATAAAACAAAATCTTATGCGGCGAAAGCGACTAATGAAATAGTAATGGATAGAATAGAACAGATTTGTATTTACATTCAAAAATGTTTAGATGCTTGTAACTTTGAACTGCCGAGTTTCTTGCCTATATATCTTGCTGGTGGTGGTTTAAACACACTAAAAGGTATTAGAAATGTAATGTCTCAAAAACTTGGTAGACAAGTTGTAAAAGCAGTTCCAAAGGGTTTGCTTGAAATTAGTCCGTATACTGTATCGGAAGAAGGAATACTTAGTTTACTTTTAAATTATCAAGATAATCTTGATGATTTAGTAATAAAAGTGTAATAAAAAGGAAAAAATAATGGAGAAGATGAGTATGGAAAATAATAATAATGGTGGATACCAACCAATTTGTAAAATTTTAGTTGTTGGTTGTGGTGGCGGTGGTTGTAACGCTGTAAATAGAATGATTTCTGCAGGAATAAAAAGTGCGAATTTTATTGCTGCAAATACTGATAAACAGGCTCTTATTCGTAGCAGAGCGCCAATTCAAATTCAACTTGGTGAGAAACTTACAAAAGGTCTTGGTGCAGGTGCTGATCCTGAAATAGGAAGAAAAGCAGCAGAAGAAAGCAAAGACCAAATTGTTGCTAGCATTAAAGGTGCAGACCTTGTATTTATCACTGCTGGTATGGGTGGTGGAACAGGAACAGGTGCTGCTCCAGTTGTTGCGAAACTTGCAAGAGAGATGGGTATTTTAACAATTGCTGTTGTTACTAAACCTTTTGAATTTGAAGGAAAAACAAGACTTGCAAATGCTGAACATGGTATAAAAGAATTAAGTAAGTGTGTTGATACTTTAGTTGTTATTCCTAATAATAGACTTCTCCAAATTGCTTCTAAAACATCTATTGTTGACGCATTTAAAATTGCTGATGAAGTTTTAAGACAAGGTATTCAAGGTATTGCTGACCTTATTGCAACACCATCACTTATCAACCTTGACTTTGCAGATGTTAGAACTGTTATGAAAAATAGAGGTTTGGCTCATATGGGTATTGGTGAAGGTAAAGGCGAAAAGAGATATGCTAATGCTGTTCATCAAGCAATCGCTAGTCCACTTCTTGAAACATCTATTAATGGTGCAAAAGCGGTTATTATCAATGTAAAAGGTGGTTTTGACTTATCACTTGATGAAGTTAGTCAAGCGGTTAATATGGTAAAAGAAGTAATTTCTCCAGAGGCTAACACAATCTTTGGTGCTACCGTTGACGAGAGATACAATGAAAGATTTATTGTAACAATTGTTGCAACAGGTTTTGAGGGAAGCAAGTTTGAAAATGCTACAAACTCAACAAAACAAAATTATGATATTAGACAAAATATGTTAAATCAGCAAAATGGTGGAAATTTTGATAAAAATAATTTCAATAATTTTGCAAATAGTGGTGTCTCAAATTCACTTTTTGATAAGAACTTTGGAATGGCTGGTATGCAACAAAACCAACCAAGATATGAAAATAATTTAAATTCTGTAAATATGGATTTATGGAATAGAATAAGTGGTTCAGATAATTCTAGTGTAACAAATCAATCAAATGATGGTATTACAAACTATGATGGTGCTGCACTTGATAGAAAATATGGTATCAGCACTGATAATAGAAATATGCAAGGTGGTTATTCACAAAATATGTATAACCAATCAAATAGTCAACCTCAAGGAACATCTCAACAAAATAGTAATGGTTCAGGTATTTCATCAGGAATAAAAGTTGATGATGTTGATATTCCAGCATTCTTAAGAAGAAAATTTAACAAATAATAAAAAGTCTATCAGAAATGATAGACTTTTTTTGTGCAAAAGAAATATATAAGTTTTTAATTATATTATTAAACAAAAATTTTTATAATAGTTAATAATAAATAAAAA
>JAFTMY010000125.1 GCA_017452165.1 Clostridia bacterium
AATACTTTCAATACTTTCAACAAAACAAGTAGGAATTTGTCTACCATCAAAATCAACCTCTTCTTTTATGCCATAATATGCACGAAGTCTTCCCCAATAACCTGCTGGATTATTAGGATACTTTCTAATGATATCATCAAATGCAATTTCTGCATCATCAAAGTTTGCTAAGCGAAGTTGTTGCTCAGCATTACATATTAAAGTATTTTCATCTGGCGAAAGTTCATCTTCTTTATAAACATTACACGCTATACATTTCCAACGACCTTTCACATATTCGTAATTTGCACCACATATATTACAAATATTTTTACTCATTTGTATTTTTCCTTTTGTTTTATATTTTTCAATCTTTTCCAATAATTTATAAAATTTAAACCGTTCACATAACCATTTTCCAATAGTTGATGGTCATTGGGTATATGTAGATGTTATGAAATAACTTAAGTTTGCACTTGCAAACAATGTTTAACTATAATAAAACTTACTACTTGATTATAATTGCCGGAAGTTAGAGGAAAGCGACCCCCTGTGGCATTTTCCAATAACTGATGGCGATTTCATTCTATGTAGATGTTATGCAATAACATAAGTTTGCACTTGCAAACAATGTTTTACTATAATAAAACTTACTACTTGATTATAATTGCCGGAAGTTAGAGGAAAGCGACACCCTGTGGCATTTTCCAATAACTGATGGCGATTTCATTCTATGTAGATGTTATGCAATAACATAAGTTTGCAACAGCAAACAATGTTTTACTTAGAAAGTAAAACATTACTACATAGATTATACTATATTTTTCATATTTTGCAAATACATAAACATAAAAAAACCTCTTTAAAACTCAAGAGATTTTTTATTACCTTTTTATAACAATGATTATATAAATTTTAATTTAATTTATCTAAAAATTATTGAATTTATTATAATATTGTGCTAAAATTTTACTAGAAAATTACAAAGGAGAAAATTATGAAGAAATTTTTTGCAGACTTCAAAAAATTTATTAGCCGTGGAAATATCGTAGATATGGCTATCGGTGTTGTTGTTGGTAGTGCTTTTTCTGCTATCGTAACTGCTTTTACACAAAAAATCATTATGCCATTTATTAACTATCTTCTCGCTCTTATCTTTGGTGATGAAAATGGTTTAGCATCAATTTATACTTACTTAAAACTCGTTAGAGATGAAGCAGGTGAAATTGACCTTACAAAAAGCATCTATATTGACTGGGGTGCTTTCATTACTGCAGTAATTAACTTTTTAATTATTGCTCTTACTCTCTTTATCGTTCTTAAAGTTGCAATGAAGAGCAATCAACTTTTAAATGAAACATCTAAGAATCTTAAAAAATTTAAACTTACAAAAGAAGAAAAGAAAGAACTTAAAGAAAGAGGCGTATCTTTAAAAGATAGAAAAGCAATTAAAGCATATAGAGAAGAAAAAGAAAAAGAAGCAGAAGCAAAGAAAAAACAAGAAGAGGAAGAAGCAAAAGCTAAAGCAGAAGCAGAAAGACTTGCGAATCCTACACAAGAAGACCTTTTAAAAGAAATTATTTCTATTTTAAAAGAAAAGAACAATTAATTTTTAAATTAAAAAACTCACACTTAATTAGTATTAATTACTAAAGTGTGAGTTTTTATTTTCTTTTTCAAAATAAAAATAAGGTATAAACCTTATTTTTCAAACTTAATAAATACATGTTTATTATGTTTTTTTGCAGAAGTTCTTACTACGGTTCTAATTGCTGCTGCAACTTTACCGCTTCTTCCAATAATTTTTCCAAAGTCATCTTGGCTAACTTTTATAGTGTATACAACTTCTCTTTCCTTTACTGTTTCAGTAATCTCTACACTATCTGGTTCGTTTACAAGATTTTTAATAATAAATTCAACTAAATCTTTCATATTACCTCGCAAACTTATTATTTTGAATTTTTAGAACTTTGTGTAACACCTGCTTTAACTAAAAGGGCTTTAACTGTATCTGTTGGTTGAGCACCATTTTTAATCCAAGTTGTTGCTTTTTCAGCATCAATCTTGATTTCTTCTGGTGTAGTAAGAGGGTTGTATGTTCCTACTAAATCAATATACTTTGCATCTCTTGCTGCTCTTGAATCAGCAACTACGATACGATAGAAAGGTGCTTTCTTATCACCAAGTCTTGTAAGTCTCATTTTTACTGCCATTTTCTTTTTTCCTCCATTTGATATTTATTCTCTCAGCAATTGCTGTTAGAAACTAAAACTTAAATTTTTTACCAAACATTCTTTGCATTTTTCCGCCATTCATACCTTTCATCATTTGTTTGGTTTGTTCAAATTGCTTCATAAGAGTATTTACTTCTTGAATAGTTGTTGCACTACCTGCTGCAATTCTCTTACGATTGCTTGCCTTAATTAAATCTGGATTAAGGCGTTCTTTTTTTGTCATTGATTGAATTATTGCTTTATACTTTTTAATCTTTTCTTCATCAATGTCTGTTGCTTTGATTTTTGAGCCAATACCTGGAATCATACCAATTAAATCAGCAAGATTACCCATTTTGCCAATTTGCTCAAAAGTCATTAAGAAATCTTCAAATGTAAATGAGTTCTTTCTGATACTCTCTTCCATTTTTTGAATTTCTTTTTCATCAAAAGCGGCTTGTGCTTTATCAATAAGTGTTAAGACATCTCCCATACCAAGTATTCTTGATGCCATACGGTCTGGGTAAAATGGTTCAATATCACCAATTTTTTCACCAACACCACAAAACTTAATAGGCTTACCAGTAACAGCCTTAACTGAAAGAGCAACACCACCACGAGTATCACCATCAAGTTTTGTTACAATAACACCTGAAATTTCAAGTCTTTCGTTAAACTCTTTAGCAACATTAACTGATTCTTGACCAGTCATTGCATCAATAGTTAAAAGTATTTCTGTTGGGTTAACATTTGACTTTATCTCTTCAAGTTCTGTCATAAGTTTTTCGTCAATTTGAAGACGACCCGCTGTATCGATAATAACAATGTCGTTACCCATTCTTTTAGCATGTTCTACTGCTTCTTTTGCAATTTTTACAGGACTAATAGTTCCTCTTTCAAAAAAGTCAACACCTGCATTTTTTGCACCAATTCTAAGTTGCTCAATCGCAGCAGGTCTGTAAATATCCCCCGCAACGAGAAGAGGTTTCTTTCCTTGCTTTTTAAGCATAAGTGCAAGTTTTCCTGTCATTGTTGTTTTACCAGCACCTTGCAAACCACACATCATATATACAGTTGGTGGAGTTGATGATATTTCAAGTTTTGCATTAGATTCACCCATAAGAGATATAAGTTCATCTCTAACTATTTTAATTACCTGTTGACCAGGAGTCAAACTATTAAGTATTTCTTCACCTACGGCCTTTTCAGAAACTTTACTAATGAAATCTTTTGCGACCATAAAGTTTACGTCTGCTTCTAAAAGTGCAACCCTAACTTCACGCATTGCTTGTTTAATTTCAAGTTCAGTAAGTTTTCCCTTGCCCTTAAGTTTAGAAAATATATGATTTAATCTTTCACCAAGTGATTCAAATAAACTCACAAACTTTCTCCTTTTAACTTAATTTAATTTATCAATAATTGCATCAATTTGATGCGATAATTCCTTTGTATCGTCATTTTTTAATTTAGATTTAATAATATTTAATTCATTATTAATTGTTTCTAATTTTTCAAGAATTTTACATTTTTCTTCAAAACTGTAAAGTTGCTTTTTTGCTTTATTAATTGCATCGTGCACACTTTGCCTTGATTCCCCTTCAAGCTCAGCAAGTTCACTAACACCAATATCATAGTTTAAAACCTTATCAATAACTTCAAACTGTCTATTTGAAAGAAGTTTACCATAAATATCAAAAAGTTTAACTAAATTATTATGTTTTTCAATTTGCATTTTTATTTAAAATCTCCGTAAAGCAATTTTACTTGACTAAGTATAACCTACTTTTATCTAGTTGTCAAGCATTTTTGCTTTATTTTAAATTTTTATGTAAAAAAGAGTAAAACCTAAAAAAAGATTTTACTCCTAACATTTATTTTATTTTTAAAATTTGTTCCATTATTCTATCAACAAGTTCATCTTCTTTTTGTTTTTCAATATCCTTTGAAGTCAACTTTTGAACATTATCTTGTTTTGTTAAATCTATTTTATTATCCATTACTCACAATCTCTCCTTTTTATTCTTCACCCATTTCCTTAGCAACAACCTGACCAGATTTTCCATTATTATTGTTATTTTTACCTTTACTATTTAAATCCATTTTCTTTTCAACTGCTTGAGCAAGAGCATTTGAAAGAGCAACTCTTTGTTTTCTAGTAAGTCTAATTCTTTGACCATCTTTTACATATATACCTGAAGACATAATTTGAGCAAGTTTAAGAGCCGCACCATCACTATTAGCAAGTTCTTCAATATCTTTAGGGTTTACAGCATTTGAAATTTCATCAACAACTGCTTTGTCGTCTTTTTGACCTGTCATTACACTTGCATCATTTTTTGCAGAGTTTTTAATTTCCATATCAATATATTTTTTCATCATATCATTGATTTTTCTTCTCTGCTTATGCTCTTCTTGACTATGAGCCTTTCCCTTAGTTCCTTTTTCGTCAGCATAATAGTTTTGCATAAATGATGCATATCTTTTAAGTGCCTCATCAAATGAACTTTGCTCTTTAGTATTATCTTCTTTCCTTGGCTCAGCATCTTTCTTAGGTGCTGGTTCTGTTTTCTTAGGTGTAGGAGTAGGTTTTTTTACAGTTTTTACACTCTTCATTTCAGGTGTTTCTTGGAATAATGATTCCAGTTCAGAAATATCAAATTTCTCATTTAATTCAGAAACTCTACCTTTTAATTCACCAGTCGAACCACTTATTCCAGGATGCTCTCTATTAAACTCTATATCTCTTTCATATTTTTTAATTAAATTACCTAAAACATCTTTTATTTTATCATATAAAGGTTTATCATTTTGTCTTATTTCTGCTGCTTTCTTTTTTAATGCTTCTAAATAACCCTCAGGTGTATCCATAATTATTGTATTTGTAATATCTTCAAGTTTAGGGTCATTATAATTTTCAACTTCAAATTTACCATCTCTATATATTTCATATCTTCTTCTAATATTTCTAGATGCTCTTTGTAAATCTTCTTTATATCCTGTTTGAGTGATTGTAAAACTTTGAACACTATTATTATAATCTCTAATCAAATTTGATGTTCTATCAAAGGTTCTAAAACTTTCATCAATCTTATTAAATTCAGTATTTGATCTAAATCTCATTTGACTAATAACTTTTGCATCTGGTTCTAGTGGGTCATATCTATTTTGAAGTTCTGTATAATATTCAGTTTTTAACTTTTTTATTGGTTCAATATCTCTTGTTTTAGCCTCATTAAATTTAGATTGAACACCTTCTAATTGCGCTTGTAAACTTTGCATTTGAGGTAAACTTTCTCGCATAGACTTAGACATTGTTAATTTTTTCATTCTAGTTTGAATTTCTTTTGCCTGTTTAAGTAAGTTATCATAATATGCTCTGTTTGCTAATAATTGATTATATTTTTCAAAAACCTCTCTTCTTTTATTTTCTAAAAATATAACATTTTCTGTTCTTAAATTTGTTGCCATAATTCTAATCTCCCTTTTTGTAAAATTTTTACTATTATTTTTACAATTATAACATATATATTTTTAATAAATCAAACAAAAAATAAAAAGCTATATTGCAATTAATTCAATAATTAACCACAAATATAACTTTTTAATCTTAAATATTGCGTTTTTATATAAAATAAAAACTCACTTTAATTATACTAATTTTTAATATGATACAATATATATTTTACTGTAACTTTGAATATTATTCAATAATAGCATCAATAAAATCTTTAGCATCAAAATCTAAAAGGTCATCAGCCGTTTCACCAACGCCTATATATCTAACACAAATATCATATTCATTTGCAAGTTCAACAACAAAACCAGCCTTGCTAGTTCCATCAAGTTTTGTAACTGCAATATCTGTAAGGTCAACTGCTTCGTTAAAGAATTTAACTTGATTAATTGAATTTTGCCCTGTTGTTCCATCAACAACAATGAGTTTATGATATTCAGCCTCTGGGTATTGTTTATTAACAACATTACCAATTTTCTTTAATTCTTCCATTAAGTTTGACTTATTATGAAGTCTTCCTGCAGTATCAATTAAAATAACATCTGCACCTTTTGCTTTTGCTGAAGATATAGCATCATAAACAACTGCTGAAGCATCAGAACCAGCCTCTCCCGAAATATAACGAGCCTTACTTCTCTCAGCCCAAACTTTTAATTGGTCACCTGCTGCTGCTCTAAATGTATCTGCACCAGCAATAACAACTTTTTTACCTGCCTTAGCGAACTTTTGAGCAATCTTACCAATAGTTGTTGTTTTACCAACACCATTTACACCAACCACCATAATAGCAAGTGGATAAGTAAACTCTTCAATTTCATTTTGCTCTAAAATTTCAACTAAAATTTCTTTTAAAAGTTCTTTACAATCACTAACTTTTTTTAATTTTCTTTCTTTGATTTCATCTCTTAAATTATCTAAAATTTGATTAGTTGTGTTAATACCAATATCAGCACTAACCAAGCAGTATTCAAGTTCTTCAAAGAAATTTTCATCAATGTCATTACCTGTAAAAACATACTTAAGTTTTTCAGTAAATGATTTTTTTGTATTTTTTAAACAACTAACAAGTCTTGAAAAAAATCCCATTTTGCTCCTTTTTTTAACAAAATTACACCATTTTTGCATAAATTATGTTATATTTTGCGATTTTATTTTATTATTAAATTTACTACATAGCACTATTATCAAGTTTAATAGCATCTGAAAGTTTAACAGATACAACTTTTGAAACACCTTTCTCTTCCATAGTAACACCATAGAGAGCATCGGCAAGTTCCATTGTTGGTTTTCTGTGAGTGATAACAATAAATTGAGTATCACCACTATAACGATGGAGATATTTTGCATATCTTTCAACGTTAGCATCATCAAGTGCGGCTTCAATTTCGTCAAGCACACAGAATGGCATTGGACGAAGTTTTAAAATTGAGAAGAGAATTGCAACGGCTGTAAGCGCCTTTTCTCCACCTGATAAAAGTGTAATACTTTGCAACTTTTTACCTGGTGGCTCAGCAATAATTTCAATACCACATTCAAGTGCATCTTTCTCATTTTCAAGTGTAATATCTGCTTTACCACCACCAAAGAGTTCTTTAAATATTCTTTGGAAATTCATTCTAATATTAGTAAAACACTCAAAGAACTTTTCTTGCATTGTGTTTGTCAAATCAGCAATGATAACATTTAAGTCATCTTGCGCTTTAACAAGGTCATCTCTTTGCTGAGCAAGGTCGTCATATCTTTCAGAAATTGTTTTAATATCTTCAATCGCTGCAAGGTTTACATTACCAAGTTTTTGAATTTTCTTCTTGATATCTGTGCATTCCATTGCTCCTGCTTGGTAATCAAAATCACTTTG
>JAFTMY010000126.1 GCA_017452165.1 Clostridia bacterium
AAAAATGGTTCTATAATTTTGTGTCATAATAATTCTGACCATATTTTAGAAGCATTGCCACTTATGATTAACTATTTAAAAGAGCAGGGCTATAAAATGGTAAAAATATCAGAACTTGTTTATTTATCAGATTACATTATAGACAATAATGGATTACAAAAACAAAAATAAAATAAAAAACATAAGGAAGGATTTATGAATAACACTCAATTTGAAAATAATAATCAAGTAATTTTAAAGGGGAAAATTAAGCAATTACCTAAATATTCTCATACAGTTATGGGAGAAGGTTTTTTTGAAATGTTTATTGAAGTAAAAAGATTATCTGATGAAGTTGATACACTTCCAGTTACAATTTCAGAAAGACTTATAACAAATTTTAATTTAGGTGATGAGATTGGCATTGTTGGTCAATTTAGAAGTTATAATAAAATTGAAGATGGAAAAAGTAAGTTAATGCTCACAATTTTTGTAAAAGAACTTGTTGAACCTAGCGATATTAGTGAAATTAATCAAATATATTTAGTAGGTTATATATGTAAAGAACCAATTTATAGAACAACTCCATTTGGAAGAGAAATTTGTGATATGCTTCTCGCTGTCAATAGGTCTTATAATAAAAGTGATTATTTACCTTGTATTGCGTGGGGAAGAAATGCAAGATTTGTAAAGGATTTGGGAGTTGGTGAAAAATTAGAAGTTCAAGGTAGAATTCAAAGCAGAAAATATCAAAAGAAAACTAGTGAAAATGATGTTGAAACAAAGATAGCCTACGAGATTTCGCTATCAAGTGTTATACATAAATTAAATAATGATGATTACTTAAATATAGGAAATTCTAAACTTGAAAAATTTACTTATCTTGAAGAAAATAAAGACGCTGATGCAATTGTTGAAATTAAATAGTTTATAATTATATAAAAAAGAAAAAGTGAACAATTTTGTTCACTTTTTTCTTAAATTAAATCAGTATTATCAGTTTCTTCAATAATTTTAGAAGATTCAGTAGTTTCAGTAGGTTGCTTAATTTCAGCAGGTTTATTTTTCTTGTAAATATCTACAAGGTCTACTATAATATAAAGATTTTCATTTTTTAAGCCTCTAAAAATATAATAATCCTTTATATTTTTTATTTTTATATGCAAGGTGTTGTCATAAGATAAGAAAATATCTTCAATATCATCAAAACTAAGGTCTATTTTTCCACCATAATATTCAAAATAAAGTTTTGTTTGATATATTATTAAATCGATAGTGTTTTTTGTTACCATTTCATTTTCTGAAAAAGTAATGTCTTTGTATGTAAAGAGTTTACTTTCAGTTTGTTTTAAAGAACTAAGATAAGAATATTGAAAATTTTTCGCTTCATCAAGGTTTTTAAAATTATTTGTTAAGTTAATTTCATAATTTTCTGTAAATTCAAATGCTGAACCACAATCCTTGCATTTTATACAACAATATTCAGAGTAAAGTTGTAAAAAATTTTTACAATGTGGACAAATATAAAATACTCTTTCAAAATGTTCAGCAAGTTTATTTCCTCTTACAAAAACAGGGTATTTTTTACTATAAATACTGGCAGAAGATGGAATATATTTATTAAATTCAGTATTAAATTCTTCAAGTGTAATTTTTATAGTGTGGTAATCTTTAAGAGAAAATCTAGAATCAATTTTTGTAGTGCACATTCTATCATTATCTATCCATATTGGTTCAATAAAATAAGAACCAATCAAGTTTACAAAATTGATATGTTCAAATTTAAGTTTATAAATAAAATCAGTTATAATTCTTGGTATTTTTTGAAAATCACCAAAAACAGTCATATGTCTTTCAGGAAACATAACAATAGATATAAAGTATGTTTGAAGACGATTTATACTTTTTCTTAAATCTTTTAACTCTTCATCACTAAATTCATTTCTATATAATTTTTCAACTACACTATCTTTCATATATACATAGTTTCCAACTATTGAGTTTGTAAGAAGAATTTTATCATAAGGAGATGTTTTATTGCATATAAAAAGTTCAGACAACATAGGTGTTAATTTTATATATGTTGAATGATATTTAAAAGCCAAAAATTTTGATTTAAAACCTTTTTCAGGAATTTCAAAGTAATCAAGGTTTACATATTTCTTTAAAAGTTTTTTATCCATAATTTAATTATATACAATTTTCATAAAATATCAAATAAAATAAAATTAAATAAAATAATTGATTTGAAAATAAAAGAAAAAATACAAAAATAAAAACCTTGCAACAAAATTGCAAGGTAGTGTTAAAATATAAAAATTTTATTCATCATCATCTTCATTATCAAGTCCAAGTTCTTTGTAGAAATCCTCAAGAGTTATTTCAGAAGAACCCATATCAATTTTATCAATAGGAACCTCAATAAAACCTTTTGAATTTGTTTTATATTCATCAAGACATTTTCCACAGTTGTCGCAAATTTTAGTAGGGTCAATATCGCATCTATCACACTCACCACAATCATTACAAAATTTGTCATCTTCTAAAACGCACATACCATTTTCATCACCATGGATTGTATTTTTACCCATAAAATTACCTCACTTTTTAAATTAAAATAAAAGAGTCTCAAAATTGAGACTCTAATTTTGGCAGAGGTGGAAGGAATCGAAGTTTCGGGGAAACCCTGTAAACCCTGAATTTTTCTACAATTAGCCAAAAATCGAACTCAAATTGAACTCACTAAATAAATTAATATTATTATATCTAAAAATAATAAAATAGTCAATAAAAATTATTTTTGAAGGTGCTTTTTTATAGTTTTAACTTAGGTAGCAGTTTTGCTACCTTTTTTTTACAAAAAAAGAGGTCGGAAGTATCCAACCTCTTAGACTTAGTCCGCAGACGTCCACCTTATTACAATATTATTATATGCTATTAAAAAAAAATATCAAAAAGTTTTCATAAAATTATCTAATTATTTTTAATTGAATCTATTTTCTTATTAGTTCTTTATCAAATTTATTTAAAAAATTACTTTTTTTAATGTTAATATTTTCATGCTTTAATTTAGAAATTAATTCACTATTAATATTATTATTTGCTTTTTGAAATTTTTGAGCTTCTTTAGGTTTTTGACTATCTGAAACTCTTTTATTTATAAGTACTTCTTCTATATCTCTACAAAACCAAACTAATTCATAATTATTACTAATACAAAACAATTCTATTTCTTTATTTAATTTAGCATCTTCAGGAGAAGTTTTGAAATTATCAGTATCTAAACAATAAATAATTTTAGTGATAATTTTTTTATTAGATAAATGTTTATTTATTTTTTTTATTGTTTTATTGCTATTATAATTACCTTTTCCTGCCAGATAGATATAATTAATTTTTGTTTCATTTAAAAGATATATATGTTTTAAAATTTTATCAATATAAAGGGAGTCTGATGGATATTGTTGTGAACATTCTACACAAATTACAATTGCTTTATTTAATTTATTCATCTTCTTCATCATCTCCAAATGTTCCTAAAAAATTAAATGCTTCAATATTAAATGGTGAATATTTAATATAGCCATTTTTATATAAATTAGCTGCTTTATAGTTTCCGTTTTTCTTCCATGATACTAATTTTATATCTGGAGATAAAAAATCAAGAGAATTTTTATAATTTTCTAAAATATTCATAGGTTCAAGGTTATGTGTGGTAAAAACAAATTGACCTTTTGTATAATTTATTATGTATTCCAATAATTTTGTAAGTAAAACATCGTGAATATTTGCATCAAATTCATCAATAAAAACTATTTTACCTTTTTGTATATCACATAGCGCATTATATAATTCTATTATTTTTTTTATTCCAGTACTTTCAAATTTTTTATTAATTCTTCGTCCATCATTATATATTAATATTAATTCACACTCATAAAATAAATCATTTTCATCTTTTTCTATTTCAATATCATCTAAATCATTTTTAAATATTTGTATAAATTTTGTCAAATTTTTTATTTGCTTACTGTAATCTTGAAATTTATCTTTAGAAATACAAATACTTTCTTTTGATGTTACTCCTATGTTTCGACCAAAAAATAAATTATCTATATTAAAATCATTATAATCTTCTATTTTTGTAATATAATCAAGAACTGCTATTAATTCATTTGCTAATTTATTATTAACCTCAATATAATTCTTATCAGAATCTTGAAGTATTATATTTAAATCAAATGCAAATGAAAATAAATATACTATTGGTGGTAATAAATCAATATTCTTACTAACATCAAATTTATCTAAATTTTTAACAACTATTAAACTTAATGATTGAGTTGTAAGAAGATTAGTTGTTATATTTTTTATTGTATCTGATTCGTTAATATTTTTACATAATTCAATAATATTTCCATTTTTAACATGATATATTAATTTATATTTTTCAGGAGTATTTAATCTATATCCTAATAATTTTGATAATTTTTCTTCAAAAATAATAAATTGATTATTTTGTTCTTTTAAACAAATATAATGTGAGAAGATATACATAATTTCATCATCTGAATTTATGAGTGCAACTGTTAAAGTAAGTTCAAATTGTTTAGTATTTTTATTAATAATATTTTTAAAAATTTCATTTGAATTTGATATAACAACATAATCAGTTCTAGTTACTAAATGCTTATATATATCCATTGCACTAACTATCGCTGTTTTACCTGCACCATTTGTTCCATAAATCGCTTTAACATGTGTCTTTGATGAATCAAATTTTTTACTGAAATTAGTTTTATAAAATTCTAATTCTATTTTTTTATCTATATTTTTAACCCCATTTAATTCCAACTTTAAAATATAAAACCTCATTTTAATTCCCTTCCATAAATAATTATATTATTTTAATCAATTATTATACATTTTGTATATTTTTAGTTTATAATATCACATAAATTTGTTAAAGTCAAATGGTATCTGACATAGAAAATGAATATTAATATAAAAAAATAAAGAATATTAAATATTTTTATATTTCACAAGCTTTGTTGTAGAAGTAGGCGACAAGGTATTTGAAAGTGTTGTTTATATTAGTGGTTGTAGTTTTAATTTCAAATCCTTCATAAATTTGGCTTAGTCGCTTTATTGCTTCAGCTGATTCACAACAAAAGAAATTTAAGTATTTTTCAAGCACTACTTCTGGAGCAGTGTAATATCCTTGCAGCTTAATTGGTCGCACCTGCTCGGCAACTCTGTTTACTAATTCGCTGAATCTACTTGCAAGCACTGGTTCTAGTTCGGCAATTTTGGTTATTTTTTCATGCAGAATGTCTAACCACCATTCTGTGACATCTCGGTTTTCCTGCGTGAGTGTGAAGTCGCATAGGTCTTTACTAATATATTTATTATTTATTATTTTGTTAGTTTGTTTGTTATCTATATTATTTATATTATATATATTATTATTTATTTTATTATTGTTATTATTTATATTTATTTTATTATATAATTTATTATCTATTGCGTGCGTGTGCGTGCGAGGCTCAACTTGGGTTAAATTGGGTTGAACTGGGTCAAGTTGGGTGTCTTCAAGAGGGCATAATGATTGCGTAAAAATTTGAGTGGTTTTTTTTTGAACAGATTTTTTACCATTTTCAAACTGTTTTTGCATTTTATTAAATTCATATTTAAAGCCTATATATGCATCTCTTATATCTTCTGGTATTTCCTCACTAGTGGCTGTTTTACCATCAAAAAGGCTATCTAAAACATAATATAATAATCTTTGTCTAGTGTTTTGATTAAATTCTTTTAAGCCTTGAAATAACTCCCTAGAAATTGTTATAGTTTTTCTTTGCATAAATTTTTACCTCTCTTTTGTTAAATTTTTTAATGAAATTTATAAAAACACTTGTTAATTCTTAAAATATTGAATATAATAATATTAAGATTTCAAGAAAATTATTTCTTTTGGTTATAGTTAAAGGGCTATAACTTTTTCTTTTTATAAGCCATATTTTATGGCTTATTTTTTCTTTTTAACTTTTCTTTCATTGTTTTTATTAGTTGTTTTACTTAAATTAATTTTTGCAAATTTTTTAATTTTTTGTGATTGAAAAAATGAAACTTTCCCAACTTCTAGATGTTTTGTATTTTTTCCAAAATCTAAGGAATTGCCTTCAATATCTTTCGTATAATATTGATTAGGAATACTACTAGGAAATTTATAGTTTTTTAATTTAATTTTTTTTATAGTTCCTCTTAGTATCTCTGATTCTTTTTTAGGGTCGTATAAATGAGTGAGTTGTATTGCTCTGTATTCATTTGTTTTTCTATCATGATAAACTGCATATGTGTGATTTCCATTTTGTTTCTTTTTTTTAGTGGAATTAAACATTTCTTTATCTTTGATTTTAAATAATCTCATAATGTTTCTCCTTATAATAAGTGCGACCATTGTTTAACCATTGCTTCTCCCACTTCCATTGGTGTTATACATCTTTTAAAATTTCCGTAGCGCATCTTTGATATAAATGAGCCATATTTTTTTAGATTTATTTGTGTTGGGAGTAGTGGTGGAAGATTGTCAAGCCATAGGTCGGTTTTCTTTTTAAAGTCTGCAAACTCGCAATAATCGATACGGCAAGAATGTGCTTTCCAAATTTTGTTTAAAGTGCTACCTGCAGGATTTTCAAAGCACTTCCTCTTTATCGGAATATCCCATAATTTTTTTATCATTTCCAGGTCTGCAAGCTGTTTTTCAATTCTTCCTGGTTGTGTTCTTAAATAGTGAAGTCCAGCTTTACTAAAATATGTGCAAGGTGGGAATGCTACCAATAAACAATACTCAGAATAATTAATATTTAATTTATCTAAATTTCTAATATCAGTTTGAATATGGTTTTCATTATCTATAAAATGTGGTTCTATATCTATGGTTGTAACTTCATAGCCTGCCTTACGGAACGGAACTGAAACAGCATCGGACCTTTCAAATAAAACAATGATTTTTTTCATTATAAATCTCCTTTGTAACGTTACTTTATAAAAATTCTTTTAAGCTGATACCTTTAGGGCTTTTATATTCGATACAATTTTTAATAAATTTGTTTTGATATAAAATACTTTCATTAAAGCATTCAAGAAGATAGCAGTTATTAGTTTGCACTGGATACTCTTCATTGTTGAGTTTAACCACATATTTTTTTACTTGATGTAAAATACCGATATGGCTTTTATTGTTTATATCGGTTATTTTTACTATTTTTTCTAACATTGTATTTAATTTTTTTGTGGTCATTTCTGCTCCTATACAGCAAACATTGAATATTGACCTATGCAGTCTACTAGGTCATTTATTCGGTTATTTGCTATTTCATAAAAAATTGGATTTTTTTCAATTAAAATAAAATGTCTATCATTATTTTTACAAGCAACACCAGTTGTGCCAGTTCCAGCAAAACAGTCTAAAATTGTGTCTTGTGGCTGGCTTGCTAAAAGTATGTGATTTGTTACAAGTTCTAACGGCTTAATGGTTGGGTGTAACCATTTTTCTTTATCTTTTTTATTTGTGCCACTAACATACCATTTTGATTTTAAGTCATAATTATTATTGATTTTGACACCTTTTTCTCTAAAATAAAGACAATATTCCATATCAGATAAAAGTGTTTGATTGGTCGGAATTGCGTTTGTTTTAGCCCAAATTAATAGGTCAAAATAACAATTTTTTGTTTCTACAAAATATTTAAGTAAATCTAATATTTGTGCTTTATTGCACCATATAAAAATGTTAATTTTTTTTAGAACTCTGCAAAAATCATCTAGTATTTTATAATCAATTCCAGTATCCATTGAAACAACATTTAATTTATTTTCAGTGTGGTATTTATCAATTCTAATTGAGTGGTGTTTGCTTGGATCAGTATTGTTATTTAATTTTTCATTAAAATTATGAAGTTGTTTATTTAATTTTTTTATGCGTTCTCCCATTTCTGTTTTGCTAGTTCCACCAGTTGTAAAAAAATAAGGTATATCTGTATAAATTAAATCAATGGTTTTATCTGGAATTTCTTTAATTTTTTTGTAGCAATCGCCGTTATAAATTTTATCTAGTTCAAGCATGGTTTTAAATTCCTTGTTTTTTAGATTTTTTTGTATTTTTTTTTGTAAAATTTTTTTATTTTTTTTGCAAATTTTTCGGTCGAAATTGTGAAAAATCGGTATCGCCTTACGGCGACTTACAAGCATTTTCACATTGTGACTATTGAATTTTAAATTCAATAGTAAAAGGTTGCTCACATCTTATAAATGTTAGTTAAAATTAATAAGATTTTTAATTGTTCTTATTATTTTTTAATTTTTTGTTAGCAGGCTAAACAAAAAAATTAAAAAAATAAATAATTCACTTTAATTAAAAATCTTATTAATTTCTTTTAGGTAAAGTGACTTAAAAAAGCCCCTTTGCTTTTCAGTTTTTAAATCGTAAAGTATTACGACTTGTGATAGTCTTAATGCTTCTGCGTGTGCTTTACATAAGACTTCTATTTCTTCTATTAAAGGCAATATTTGTGCCTTTAATTCATCATCAATGACTGACTGATTAATTACTGTCTTTAATTCTTTTGAAACTTTGACAATTTCATTTACTTTCTCTTGTCTTTGCTCTTTTTTTGTTGGTTGTTTATCACTCATAAAGCCTCCATTTTATTAAATTCTTTGATTACAGCGACTTTTGTGTTTGATTGTTTGTAATTAAATTTATTCTTCTTGCTCTTCATCTTCTTCATAGATGTCTGGAACGGAACTTTCTTTGACTAAAACAGGGTAATATACTTGTTTTTCGGGTTCTTGTTTCTTTTCTTCGTTGTATTTGTCAGACATTCCTTGAACTTTTAGTTCTGCTTTTACTTGTTTCCACAATCTACTATGAAACAATTTCCATAAAAAGCCGTGTGGCATTGTGTCTATGGCTTCCCATAACTTAATTCTTCGTTTTTCAGCTTTAAATAATGGCTTTGAATAAAGTTTTGCATATCGCATTATTTGATTATTCATACTTTTTATTAACTTTTTAGATGGTCCAATACCATCAGTTGATTCGCTTATTTTTTCAACTTCTCCAAGTGTGAAGTCGGATAGGTCGCTAAATTCATTAATATCCATTAGGTATTAACCTCCATTTTCTTATTTATTTTTTTATCATAATCAGCACTTTTCCAGTAGCCTTTTGGTGCTGTGAAATAATGATTTTCGTTATATTCAACAAAAGATTCAACAGAGTAGTTGTATTTTTTTTCAATGTGATAATCAAAAGGTGTGTTTTCTTTTCCGTTAAAAAATATAGGTTTATTTCCAAACGAATCATAGTATCTAAATAGTGGCAAATTACTTTCCACAATTACTTTTTTACCTAGTATAGATACTTCGTCCCTGTCCTTTTTTCGGCAATACTCTTCTGCTGTGTCAGGGCTTTCAAATTCTCTTGTTTTCCACTTAAAATGCTCCACAATACCAAATTCATTTGTTTTAAGTTTAAGTTCATCTATTACTATAATTTTGTCTGCTAAGGCTCTTATATTTATGTCTATGTTTTCAACTCTTTGACAAACTAAATAAATGTTATAATGGTTTTGCCTGTGAAGTTGAAACCAGTTATACACTTCGGTTCTTAAACTCTTCGCATTTCTGCTGTCATAATATCTTTGTGCTTCATCAAGAAAAATTGTTGAATAAGGTGGAATAAAAGTTGTTTCAAAGTATGGGTTAGGAAGTCCTAATTTATAACCATCTATGTAATAAGATTCAATCTTTCTATTGATTTTAAATTTAAAATCTGTATAAATAAGGTGCTTTTGTGGTGGTAACTCTAAATAATTGAAACCACCTTGTTTTAAATACTTAATTTCTCGCTTTAAATTAATATAATCTGAGCGAGAATTTATGATTTTATCTGCAACAATACCTGCAGTAAAAACAGTTTTACCAGCTCCAGGTTTTCCGACAATTATAGTTATCACTTTTGTATTTTCCTTTAACAATAAAATTATGGTTGACTTTTAATTTTTTACAAAAATATTTCATTTTTGGTTGTAATTTTTATTTTCTTGTAATATAATAATATTACCTACTTAAATGTAGTTGTTTCAAAATATTTAATATTTTGAAGGCAAGGTTGAAATACCTTTGATATGTTGAACTCGGGGGACTGAGTTCTTTTTTATTGTCTATTTTTTACTTGTCTTGTAAGATTTATGTTTTTATTTCTTAATTTTTTTGAGGTTGTTTTGTTAGAATAACATTTTTTTTAATTTGATTTACTACCTAGGTATAAATCTCTAACATAGTTTTTCCTGCACCGGGTTTACCTACAACAATTGTTATTGACATATTTTCTCCTAAAATGATAAAATTTTATTGTTGACTTTTTTAAATAAATTGCATATAATAATTAATGTAATGAGAGCCAAAAAAACATTGTCGGCTTAGTTCCGACCGGCATAGACCATTCAAATTAAAGAAGAAAGTTATGTTTTCTTTCTTCTTTTTTATTGTTTTTTTATTATTTTTAAGCCTTTGTTTTCCTTGACTACTTTTTGACATTTTTACTCCTAAAATGATAAAATTTAATTCAGTAGTTGACTTTTTTTAATAAATTGCATATAATAATTATAAGAGAATTGGATAGTGCGAATGAATATGTCGCCACCCGTGATTGAAAAATCATAATCCATCTCTTTTTTTAATGCTTATTTTTTTTACTTTTCTTTTTTATATGTCTAATAATTGCTTTATCATTTGGATTGATTATTATTACATCATCTCTTTTACTTCCTAAATTAGAATAATGAGTTTTCTGAACTATGGGCATAACTCTACTTGCCTTTTTAGATTTATTATTTTTTTCAGGATTTTCCTGTAATTTTATATTTTTTATATTATTTGTTTTTCTAGAATGCGTAATAGGTATATGTTCCACCATTTCATAATTTGATTTTCTACGTTTAGTTATAATTGATTTATGACCTTTTGTTTTTTTATCATTTACATACCAAATTTCGCCAGCCTTTGCATTATATTTTTTTGATTTTTCTTTATCTGTATTTTTTCTTTGTGTATTTGATTTTGTAGTTTTTATGACTACATTTTTTTTTATTATATGTTGTTGTTTTACAATTTTCTTAGGTCGACTTTTTAAATCTTTTTTAGGCTTTACAAGTGATTTTGTATTGCTTTTGATTGTTTTCTTTGGCTTTGAAATTAATTTATTTTTAGGTGCTGTTTTAGGTTTATTTGTCTTTACTTTGCATTTACTTTTAATTGTTTTCACAGCCTTTTTAGGGGCTTTTTTATTTGTCTTTTTCATAATGTTTCTCCCTTATTTTTGTTAATCAGATGGCTTAAATTCGTTTATTTTTTCGTTTATATCGAAAATAGTTAAGTCATCATTTAAAAAGTTATTTCTAGTAAAATTTGCTAGCCTGTGGTATGCTTTTTGCCACTCTTTTTTAGCAATTTCTAGTTCTCTTAACTTTATTTTTATTGCAAGTTTTTTAAACCTTTCAGGGTCTTCTTGCTTAATTTGTGCTTGTGTTTTTTCTTCCATATTTGACCTCATAAAAGGGTATTTTTATAAAAAAATTTCAAATAAAACTATACAGAATTTACCTGTATAGTTTTATTTTTTATTAAACTAATGGACTGAAACTGTTATAATCAAAGATTTTTGAATCTGTTGTCCATGGTGCTTTGTTTGAAATTTTAATTTTTGCTTGTAGTTCTTCCATTGTCAATTCTCCACTAAGGGTATTCATTTCAAAAGTTACATTTTTTAAATTAACATAGTAAACTCCAACTGCTTCACCATTATTATTAGTAGTATCTAACATTTCAAGATTATTGAATTCATTACTCAATATTTTTATATTACAATCTACTATTTTATCTTTATTTCCTTCGATATGAATATATCTTTGTTGTCCTGCATTATCTACTTCAAACACACAATCCTTTATTACTATATTTGCACCTTCTACTGGTGTTATTTGGATTGCTTCATATTCTACTCCAAAAAATGTGCAACCTTCAATTATAAGTGAGCCACCATAGTTTTGTGCATAAATGTAAGATTCTTGAATTTCATTTTCATTAATTAAATCTATAAATATAACATAAGATAATGTTACATTGTTTGCTGTTACATATACTGGTGCGCCTGTAATTTCTCCACCATTGATTGTTAAATTTTTATCAATTAAAAGTGGTTCATTTAAATTAATTGTTCCATTAAGATTAATTGTATCTCCATCATTAGCATTGTCTAAAGCATTGTAAAATTCATCTTGACTATATACATTAAATTCTTGAGAAGTTTCTTTTTCTTGAGTATCAGTAAATCTTGATACTTCTGCTCCACAATCATCACAATAATTGATATATTCTGTATAGATATAATTATCGTCTTCAGTTGTATTTACAATTTGTGAGCAATTAAAGTGTTTACAAATGTTTTCTTCTTCAATATGGTTTCTTGAAATTTCTTTACCACAACTGCAGTAAGTTACTTCGTCATAAGAAATATGTGTAGGTGTTCTTACTTCGTTTTCGATTACTACTTGTGCAGGTTCGCAAATATGTTCTTTTTGCTTTTCAATATACTCTCTTGAAATTTCTTCATTACAATCATTGCAACGAGTAACTAAGTCATAAGAATAACTATCTCCATTTTCTTTGTAGTTCTCTTGACTTTGTGAAGTATTTTCATGCTTACAATCTTTTGGTTCTACAATAAATTCTGTATTAATTGCATTACCACAATTAACGCAACGAGTAACTAAATAATAAGAAATTTGTGTGTCTGTTTCTTGCTCGTTTTCTCTTGCTATGTATGTTTCAGTATGCTCGCAAGGTAAGAACTCTACCTCAAACAATCCTAAAACACCACATTTTACAACACAATTAACTACTGCTTCTTTTCCATATGTTTCTTGCATAAAAATTGCTGCATCAAATATACCATTTGCAAGTTCTGTATCATTATAAATAACTGCACCAAAGAGAGGATTTTCTTCGCCTTCGTAAGATGCCATTACAAATGTGATTGCACCTTTAAAAACTTCAAGGGTTTCAGCATCTAATTCTTCTTCAGGTGTTAAAACAAATGTGTAACCATTATTAGTTAAATATTTCTCTAAACTATCAATGTCTTGCATCTTTGTATAGTCAAGTTTGTCAAAATATGCCTTACCATTAATTGTAACTTCTAAATCACTTACTGGTGGGTCTACTGGTGTTTCAGGGTCTTTTGGTTCTTCAGGATTTTCAGGATTAACTGGATTTGTTGGCTTAGAAATAACCTCGCCATTTCCGTTAATAATTGTTGAATTACCGATTAAACCATTAAACTTATTAATTTTTGCTTGAAGTGAATCAATATTTGATTGAACTCCACTCGCTTCTGATTCAAGTTCTAAAACTTGATTTTGAAGAGTTGTGATTTGTGTATTAATGTTTTCAAGTCTATTTGAATATTCGATTTTATTCTTTTCAAGTTGAGTAACTTCTGCTTGAAGTTCTGCAACTTTATTTTCGCATTCTGTAAGATTTGCATTAATGTCATATTTTTGCATTTCAAGGTCTTTATTTGCATTAGATAAATTAACAAGTTCTTTTGCTTCATCTTCTGTAATAGTTCCATCTTTTTGCTTTGCTTCAAGTTCTTGAATAACGATATAATTATTATTTATTGACTTATCTATATTTTGAATATCATAATTATACTTTTCAATGTCGTAATTATATTCGTCAATAGATTTTGACTTATCTATAATTAAATTAGCATTGATTACTTTTAACTCTTCTACTTCTTGTTTTTCGTTTTCAAGATTTTCAATTTGCTTTTCTAAATCTTCAATAGTTTCGTTAAGTTCTTTGATTTCTTCTGTAAGTTCTTCAACCGTTTCTTCTAATTCTTCAATCTTTTCTTCAAGTAAAGCCTTTTCACTTTCAGTTAATTGAGTATCAGCAGAAGTGCCATTATTTACAGAATTGTCGTATTCGCCTAAATTGGTGTAAATGTTCCAAAGTGCATCTACTTCTTTGTTCATTTCTTCAATTTGACTATTAAGGTCATCAATAGTTCCATCAAGATTTTCTACTTGATTTTCAAGTTCTTTTACTCTTGCTTGAAGTCTTTGAATTTCACTTCTTAAGAACTCATCTTCAATTCCAAGTTCTTCAACAGTTAACTCTAAATCAGAGATTTTTAATTTTAAAGTTTCAATTCTTGATTCATAATTTTTAATTTGTTCATCACGTTTGCTTATTTCACCTTTAAGGGTAGATATTGCATTTTTGTCTTTAATACCTAAAAACTTTTCAGTATCTTCTCTAAATCCTGGTGCGAAGCAACAAGTGATAAAAATACCACTAAGAGCAATAGATAATACTAATATGAAAATGCCTGTTATTTTTAATACTTTTCCCATAATGTTTCTCCTTTTTGTTTTTATTTTTCGACTTTTAGTAGATTAAACTAGCATTTGTTAGTTTTTGTGTTTCAACAACTTCTGAATTTTCTTTTTCAAGTGTAATTTCAAAATTATTTTTGTTAAAATAAGAGTTCCAGAGTCCATACACTTCATCACTGCAATTTGTCTTGATTTTAACATTTGTTGCTGTTTCGTAAAATGTAAATTCAATTTGAATAGTATCGTCGGCTTTAGGAACTAGATTTCCCTCTTCGTCATAATCAGCGAAAAGGTAACTAAATTTATAAATAAACTTGCTGTCGTCATCTCCAACAATTAAATTTACAACTTCACAAGGGTAGCCGTTTACATAAGCAAGGTAAGTTTCGTTTTTGTCAAGAAGTTCTGCATCTTCAGACTTTTCAACTTCATAGTAGCCCTTGTCATTTTTTTGCATTTGAAAGTTTTTAAAAGAGTAGGTGAGTTTGTTGTCATCGTCTTTGTTAATATGTGTTTTATTAACATCAATAAGTGCTGTTAAACTTCCTATAACTCCACCTTTAGATGAATAGTAGTTGTCAATCCTGCCGTATGAATAAACGGCTGAAAATACTAATGCAATAAATAAAGGTATTCCAAATAACCAGTGCAGGAACTCATGCTCAGCCATAAGTGTTAAAAAGGTAATAAGTAAAAATGCAATAACAACGATGGTTACAATTGACATAACATTACTACCAAAAAGAAAATCAAGCATAATTCATCACCTCGCTTATAAGTAGATTTTTGCCGTCATTATCAGTCAGTTTATAAATGGTAAAGTTTTTATTGTTTTTTAAATCAAAACCACCAAACTCTATATTTTCAAGGTCTAATTTTATGTTTAAATAAACAGACTTAAATGAACTATACTTGTTTACAACTTCATCACTAAGGCTAAATATTGTAGTTCCGTCTTCTAATTCAATTGTTTCTAAATCTTTATTAGTAAGATTCACAAGGTATCTACCTGCTTCGTAGTCAATAATGTTTGTTTCTTCATCTAGTCCATAATTCATATTACCTGCATAACTTTTAATTAAAGATTGTTTAGAATTTACAAGTTCGGTATCATTAATTTTTACTTTAATTTTCATAAAGTTAGAAAAGTGAGTATATAAATTAAGTGATTCATCAGATTGATTGTTAATAAGTTCGTAACTACTTCCGTTATAGTTATAGAAATTTAAAATATTAGGAACTTCATAGTATAATTCTTGATTAGTTCCGGCAGGAAGTGATAGAACTGCACTTCCAACTGCTTCTATGAAGTAAGTTAAATCTAAGGCACGATAATAATTAGTGTAAACTACTTCATGCTCGACTATATTCCACTTTGGTTTAGTTTCGATTGTTTCAGAAGTTTTTAAAATTTCAGTTAAGTTGCTAGTGTCTATATGATTTGACCCAGCAAGTTTGTCATAATCTTTAAATGATAATCCATAGACTTTATCGTCCATTGTTATATGGAAGAATTCATCATTTTCATATAATTTTGTTGATTTTGTGCTAGTAACATAATCATCAAAACTTTGCATTTCATAATAGTCAAAATTATCATAAACTTTATTAGTTTTGATTGTGTTTATTTCAGTTTCAAACAATTTTCCTTTAACAAATAAAACTGATGAAACAACTCCATCACCATTAAATGGCACACGATCTTTAACTTTGTCTTCTACTAAATTTGTTGCATAACCACCTGCAAAGATGTCTTTATCTCTTATAGTTTTTGTTGAATCATTTAAAATAAGTTGTATGCCGTTTGAATAAGCCTTAGTGCTATTTTCATCAATAAAGTGATTAAACTTAAATTCAATCGCATTGTTAAACACTTGAACTTCGCAAAATACAGCCTTTGATTCTTCGCCAGTAACTGCATTAGTTATTGTCATATCAGATACTTGAAAACTTTGGTCGGTTGCTTTGTTTTTACCAAAAAAATGTATATAACCAAACCAACAATCAATACCGATACAAAGAATAGAAGCAAGAGCAATTACAAATAAAAATATTTTTTTCATTAGCCGCCTCCTATGTTTATTAATGGGGTTATACCTAGTTTGTCAATCCAGTTACCAACCCAGTAACAAAAGATTGATAACCAGTTAAAAATCTTGCCAAAAATAGAAAATGCCAGACTACCGAATAAGTAGACCAGCACTAGGATTATTACAATTTTAAAAATGAATTTAATCATAAGCACCTCTTTAAAGGTTTTAAAAATCAAAAAGTGGCAGTATTTTTTGATTTTTTGTAAAGTTATATAAGTTGGTATAAGATGAATATTTTTTATAATTTTTGTTTAACAATTTTATTTCTAACCACTGCCACTTAGTTAGATTGGTGTAAGGTAAGGGACTCGAACCCTTGAATATTTTAAGAAACTATCAAACTTAAAATATTTAACCTAAACCTTACATATAACTAACAATTGTGGTAGAAATTGTTAGTTAATGGTCGCTTAGATTTTTCAAAATTAAATATACGGAGGTTTCGCCGTTCTACCACAAACGGCATAATGTTTTTAGACCCTGAGAAGAGAGGATTCAGGGTAGTGGTCGCAAGTTTTGTCAAGGCTTGCGAACTTGGTCGCACTATTCACGACAGCCAAAAAATAGATTAAAACTAAAGGTGAACCGGAATATAAGAATTTTTTGTATATTCTAAAATAAAATCAAATTCTTCATCTTCTCTTAAAGTGTTAAAGCCTTTTATTGCAGATTCTTTCGTTCTTGCATGGATTGTTTCGATATGCTCACCATAATTAAAAAAGTGAAAGGTTTTCATTTTCTCGTTTTCTTCCATAATTAACCCCTTTTAAGATTATTTTTTATGAAATTATTATAATTTTCAAGGCTGTTTGATTGACAAGGTGTAAGCCCGAAGCATTTACAATAGTTCTTGTAGTTTACAAATTCAATTAAGTTATTTTTCATAGTTTTTTCTCCTTTTTTTATTTTGATTAAAAAAGTGATTTATTTTTTTACTTTTATGATTTATAATATTTATAACTTTAAGAAAGGAGGTTTGTTTATTGGATAACATAAGTAGATATGCTAAAAGTAAAGAAAAAGGCTTATACTATTATTCTAAATATAAGGAAACTGGCAAAGATTCTTATAAAAGAAAGGCTAATAAAAAATATGCTGAAGCGGAAGCCTGTGCAATTGAATTAGGTAGCAATAAGTCAATTACTAAAAACTTAAATATTGCATATAAATCTAATAATAAAACTAATTCAAAT
>JAFTMY010000127.1 GCA_017452165.1 Clostridia bacterium
AAGAGTGCAAAACATATTGTTGAAAGAGCAAGACCAGTTGTTTGGGACGTTCTTGAAGATGTTATTAAGGATCACCCAGTTCTCTTGAACCGTGCTCCTACACTTCACAGACTTTCAATTCAAGCATTCGAACCAGTATTAGTAGAAGGTGGTGCGATGAAACTTCACCCACTTACCTGTGCTGCGTTCAACGCTGACTTTGATGGTGACCAAATGGCTATCCATATCCCACTTTCAATTGATGCACAAACTGAAGCAAGATACTTAATGATTGCTTCAAACAATATCTTAAAGTTATCTGATGGTGAACCAATCTCAGTTCCATACCAAGATATGCTTTATGGTATTTATTACCTTACTGTTGAAATTCCAGGAGAAAAAGGTGAAGGTAAGTGCTTCTCTAACCCAGATGAAGCAATTATGGCTTACGAAACAGGTAACTGTACACTTCACTCAAAAGTTACTGTTAGAATTACTAAAGAAATTGATGGCAAAGTTTATTCAAGAAGAATTGAAACTACTGTTGGTAGAATTATCTTTAATAAAGTTATGCCAGAAGGTCTTGGTATTATTAAGAGAGAAACTCCTGAAGATATGCTTCTTAACGAAGTTGAATATGCTGTAAACAAGAAAGAAATGAAGAAAATTATTAAGGCTTGTTATGTAAACCTTGGTTCTACTAAAACAGCATATATGCTTGACGCAATCAAAGAACTTGGTTATAAATATTCTACACTTGCTTCTCTTACTACTAACCTTTTCGATATCCGTGTTGCAAAGGATAGATTAGAAATTATCGCTGAAGCAGATAAAGAGGCTATTAGTGTTGCTAGAGACTTTAGAAGAGGTATGATTACAAAAGAAGACCAATCAAGACTTCTTTTAAGCATTTGGAGTGGTGCTCGTAAGAAAATTACAGATGAAACAATGGCTGCTTACGAATACAATAACCCACTTAAACTCATGGTTGACTCAGGTGCCCGTGGTTCTAAAGATAATATGTGTGACCTTTCAGGTATCCGTGGTCTTATGATGAGCACTTCAGGTAAAGTTATCGAAGTTCCTATTCGTTCAAGTTTCCGTGATGGTCTTAGCGTTATCGAATACTTCATTGCAACCCGTGGTGGACGTAAAGGTATGGTCGATAAGGCTCTTAAAACAGCGGACGCTGGTTATCTTACTCGTCGTCTTGTTGACGTTGCTCAAGAAGTTATCGTTGATAGCGAAGATTGTTTTGCAACTCTTGGCGAAAAAGTAAAAGGTATGGAAATATCATCAATTTATGATGATACAAGTTTAGTTGAATCTATTAGTTCAAGAATTTCAGGTAGATTTACAGTAGATGATGTAATAAATCCTAAGACAGGTGAAGTTATTGTTGCTGCTGATGAAATGATTAGTCCAGAACAAGCACAAGAAATTGAAAAAGCAGGTATCGAGAAAGTTCAAATTAGAACTGTATTTACTTGTAAATCAAAATATGGTGTATGTTCTAAGTGTTATGGTCGTGATATGTCTTGTAGAACTCCAGTTAGAGTTGGTGAAGCAGTCGGCGTTATCGCTGCTCAATCAATCGGTGAACTTGGAACACAGCTTACCATGAACGTATTCCACGGTGGTGGTGCTGCTACTGATTCCGATATCACAGCGGGTCTTCCTAGAGTTGAAGAAATTTTCGAAGCGAAAAAACCAAAGGGTGTTGCTGTAATTTCTGAAATTACAGGTGATGTTGTTAAAGTTGATGTAGCAAAATCACAAGTAACAATTATGTCAGAAGACAAGAACGAAGTTGTATACTCAGTTCCTGCTCGTGCTAAATTTAAAGTTGCTGAAGGTGACCATGTTGAACCAGGTTCAAGACTTACTGAAGGTTCTATCAACCCTCATGATATCTTAAAAACTCGTGGTGTTAAGGCAACACAAGACTATATGATTGTCGAAGTCTTAAAGGTTTACCATAGAAGTTCGGTTGATGTTAATGATAAGCACCTTGAAATTATTATTCGTCAAATGCTCAGAAAAGTTAGAATTGAAGATGCAGGCGATACAACAATGCTTCCAGGTGACTATGTAGATATGTTTAAGTTTGAAGAAGAAAACGAAAGAGTTCTTGAAAACGGTGGCGAACCAGCAACTGCTAAGCGTGTCCTTCTTTCAATTACAAAATCTGCACTTGCAACAGATAGTTTCTTATCTGCTGCTTCGTTCCAAGAAACTGTTAGAGTTCTTACAGATGCTGCAATTAAGGGTAGTGTTGATAATCTTGTTGGTCTTAAGGATAACATTATTATCGGTAAGAGAGTTCCTGCCGGAACAGGTCTTAAACAATATAGAGATGTTACTCCTAGCGAGGTTAATGTTTTTGAACCAGAAACAGAAATTTCTGAAGATATTGAAATTGTAGAGGCTTAAGAATTTATTTTATATAAATAAAAAACAATCACGAATTTTCTTGATTGTTTTTTTTTTTTAATTTATTATGAGAATATATTTTTGTAATAAAATTTTATTAAATAATAATTATTTAGTTTAAAATTAAGTTATCTAATTTAATAATAAAAGAAAAAGTCATTAACTTTTTGTTAATGACTTTTTAAATTATATTATTATGCAGGTTGTTCTGTTGGTTCTTCTGCTTGAATCCAGTTTACGCTAGTAACATAGATAATTTCTGCTTCACCATCATAAAGTGATGTGCTACTGCTTCTTGAATAAAGTTTTCCTTGGTTTGTTTCAATAGAATACATAGCAAGATATCCTTTAATTTCTACAAGGTCATCTTTTCTAATGCTTCTAAGTGCTTTTGCAACCTTTTTATCAGCAGGGATTACAAGGTTTGCTGAGATATGAGAATTGATATAAGAAGCAGATAAACTTGATTCTTTATAAGTATAAGAAATATTTTTAGAGAATAAAGAACATTTCCAATTAATATCATTATCATCTTCTGGAGTAGAGAGTTTACCCCAAGCAAGACCAATACAAATAGGTGCTAAAACATTTTCAGCAGTTGTAGGTAAGAAATGTGTTGAACCTAAAACTCTACCATTAATTGTATATTCTGTTAAGAAATAAATAGATGCATGAGATTTTCCTAAAATCTCTTTTTCTGCTGAGACATTTGTTGTTACTTTTGTAGGTGCTGATAAGTTATCAGCATTTGTTACATTAACATAAGGTTTTTTAAATAAAACAAAATTACTTAAAAATACAATTGCAACAAGTGCAACTATAAGTAGACAACTAATACCTGTGATAAGTAATGAAATCTTTCTTCTTTTTGCCTTGCCTTCAGGTGTTGCTTTTTTCTCATTTTTAGCAGCAACTTTATCATATTTTGCTTGATAAGGTTCAAACTTTTGGAGCATTTCCTTATTATTGTCTAAAATAGCAGTATATGTTTCAAGATACTCTTTAGTTTTATTAATAAGTTTAGGATATTTTGTCTTTTCCTCATCTGTAAGCATATCGTCAAGGTCTTCAGCGTAAGACATTTCGACAATATCATTTTCTAAATATTTAGAAAATTTAGGTGTTTGTTTATATGATTTTGGTTTGTATTTTTCATTAACCTCTGCTGCTTTGATTGCTTCATTTTCAAAATCATCTTCAGTTCCATACTTAATGATAAGATTAACAAATTCATTATGTAAGATACAAATTCTTGCAATACCTTTATGAGGAAATTTTGATTTTAAATTTTCAGCATCTTTATTAAGTTCTTCAATTTGGCTAAGAGAAAGATGACCAAGATATTTGTCAACTTCATTAAATAAAACATCATCACCAAAGTCATTTTTTATGATATAGTTATTAGTAATATTTACTTCTTCATCAAGAATAAATTTACTACCACAGTGTTCACATACTCCAGATTTTTCACCTGGTTTAATTGAAATAGCCGACCCACAATTCGGACATTTTGCATCTATAAGTTCCATAATGCCACCCCTTCTATTATATTTTACAATAATATTTTAACTAAGTCAATAGTTTAAAAAAATATATATATAAATTAGTTATATTTTTAGAATTATGATTATAAAAATAATAATAAAAAATTAATCAAATAAAAAATATTTATTTTTTTTAGTTTATATGGTATAATCTTTTGGTGTAATAGATAATTGATTATATAATAAATTTATTATTAATATAATTAATTAATAACTATTTTAGGTAGGGGATAAAATGTTTTTTATTTTAGAGAGTATACTTTTAGGTCTTGGACTTGCCATGGACGCAAGTGCCGTGTCAATGGCTAATGGATTTTCTTATCCAAAGATGAAAATAAAAAAGATAATATTAATTGCTTTGATGTTTGGTCTGTTTCAAGGCGTAATGCCACTTATTGGTTATTTTATAGGACATACAATTATTACTTATATAGAAAAATGGATTCCTTGGATAGCACTTATTATTTTATGTTTTTTGGGTGGAAGAATGCTCTATGAAGCGCTCAAGAGTAATGATGAGTGTGAAAAAGTTGAAAAAACAGATTGTAAAAAATTAACTTTCAAAACTTTAATTATTCAATCTATTGCAACATCAATTGATGCTCTTTCAGTAGGGTTAACTATTGCAGATTATAGTATAATAAAAGCAATTATTTGTGCGAGTTTTATCACAATTGTAACTTTTGCTTGTTCTTTTGGTTCAGTATTTCTTGGCAAGAAATTTGGAACAAGACTAGGACATAGGGCAGAGATTATTGGTGGAATAATTTTAATACTTATTGGAATTGAAATTTTCGTTACAGGAATGTTTTTTTAAGACATAGAAATAATCTATGTCTTTTTATTTTAAAAAATTATAAAAATGTAAAAATAATTAAGAAATTTGATTATAAAATAAAACTTTGATTATTTTTTAATAAAATATATTTTTAATAATTATTTTATTATATTAAAAGTTAAAATTCTTTTTTGATAATTAAATTTATTATGGTATACTAAAAATATAAATTTGATATTTTAAAATT
>JAFTMY010000128.1 GCA_017452165.1 Clostridia bacterium
AGATTTATCTATTCCTGCCGATTTTGAAGTTAAAAACTTTTCATATACAGTTGTTGATGATAAAGTTTATTTTAGAGAAAATAGCCGAATGTATCCACAAGAATTAGCACTAACTACTGAAAGTAGAATTAAAGGTTTAATAGAAATTAGGGACTGTGTTAGAACTCTTATAGAGTACCAAACAGAGGACTTTCCAGATGAAGATATAAAATATCAACAAGCGAAGTTAAATCGCTTATATGACGCTTTTACAAAGAAATATGGACTAATAAATAGCAGAGGAAACAACTCTGCTTTTTCTAATGATTCAAGTTATTATTTACTATGTTCATTAGAAATATTAGATGAAAATGGAAATCTTGCAAGAAAAGCAGATATGTTTACTAAAAGGACTATAAGACCTAAAACGCAAATACAAAGTGTTGATACTGCTAATGACGCACTTGTTGTTTCACTATCTGAAAAAGCAAGAGTAGATATAGAATATATGCAAAGTTTATGTGGACTTGATATGGATATAATGCTAAAAGATTTAGAGGGTGAAATATTTAATGTACCAGAATATGGTGAGCCAAATCATTGGGTGACTGCTGATGAATATCTATCTGGTAATGTAAGAGAGAAATTAAAAATAGCCGAAAAGTTTGCAGAAACTGATGATAGATATTCAATAAATGTTAAATATTTAAAAGAAGTTATACCAAAGGATTTGAGTGCTAGTGAAATAAGTGTAAGACTTGGATCTACTTGGATACCACCAGAAGATATAAAAGATTTTATAGATTATTTATTAAATCCATCTTGGATGAATAGTAGAAATATCAAAGTTCATTATATGAAAAGCACTTCTCAATGGAATATTGAGGGGAAGAATTATGATAAATATAATGTTAAATCTTATAACACTTATGGAACAAGTAGAGCAAATGCTTATAAGATAATTGAAGACACACTTAATCTAAAAGATGTAAGAATATTTGATTATTATGAAGATGAAAACGGAAAACGAGTTGCAGAATTAAATAAAAAAGAAACTGCAATAGCACAAGCAAAACAAGAGCAAATTAAACTTGCTTTTGATGAGTGGATATGGAAAGACCCAGAAAGACGAGAAAGATTAACAAAGAAATATAACGAAGAATTTAACTCTATTCGTCCACGAGAATATGATGGCTCTCATATAACTTTTGATGGAATAAATCCAGAAATAAAGTTGAGAACACATCAAGTTAATGCTATTGCTAGAATTCTTTATGGTGGTAATACTTTATTAGCACACGAAGTTGGTGCAGGTAAAACTTTTGAAATGGTTGCAGCAGCAATGGAATCAAAAAGATTAGGATTATGTACGAAATCATTATTTGTTGTACCTAATCATATCGTAGAACAGTTTGGTCAAGAGTTTTTACAACTATATCCTAGTGCTAATATTTTAGTCACTACAAAGAAAGATTTTGAAACTGCAAACCGTAAAAAGTTTTGTTCTCGTATAGCAACAGGTGAGTATGACGCCGTAATAATATCACATTCGCAATTTGAAAAAATACCAATGTCTGCTGAAAGACAACGTGCTTTAATTCAAAAAGAAATTGATGAAATAACATTTGGTATTCAAGATTTAAAAAACAATAATGGCGAAAGATTTTCTATAAAACAATTAGAAAAAACTAAAAAAAGTTTAGAGGCTAAACTTGCAAAGTTAAATGATACTAGCCGAAAAGATGATGTAATAACATTTGAAGAACTTGGTGTAGATAGAATTTTTGTTGATGAGGCT
>JAFTMY010000129.1 GCA_017452165.1 Clostridia bacterium
ATATGTGATTGAGTAACTATTTGAAATATTAACATTTACTCTAATATTATGATATTTTCCATCATAAGTTACAACCTTATCTGTAACACTATAAAAAATATCAAATTTTGCACTACTATTTGAACTATATAAGTAATAATTATTTTTATAATCTATGTAATAGATAGTTGACTGTCCATTATTAAAAGTAAAAGGATTAAATTTTGTTCTTGCATAGATATTTTCTAGTCCATATAAAATCCTAACACCAATAACATTACTAAAATAATTTAAATCAATAGTGTTTGAAAAATCTAAATATAAATTTTTTATTTTTACTTCATTAAATGCTGTTAAATCATATGAAATGTTATATTTTTTTATATATAAATTTTCAATATTTGCCTTGCTAAAAAAGTTTGCAGGTATACTTTCTATATCATAAACATTAAAATTTTTAATTTTAGTTTCATAAAAAATCGGATAAACATACCCCTCTATATTATAATTATCTTTTAAGCAATTTTTAGCATAAAATTCAATAGTATCAACACTTGCATATTTAAAACAATTACCACCAATAAAAGAAATATTAGTAGGAATAGTAAGTCTACTTAAAAGTGCACTATCAAAAGCCATATCATCAATAGTTGTTATTTGATAAGTTTTTCCATTAATTATAACAGAATCTAAAACTATATAACTATTTTTATTATTAGACTTATATGTTATAAGTTTTTTATTATTATAAAGACCATTTCCATCTGTATAAAAATATTTATTATTGTTGTTTAATTTGATATTTGGTAAACCAGTTCCAACAAACGCAGTTTTTCCTATTATCATAACATTTTTGCCAATTTCAAAATCAACTAACGATGAGCAATTTATAAATGCAAAATCTCCAATACTTAAAAGAGTTGGTAAAATACAAGTTTTTAAATTTTTAGATTCTGCAAAACAATAATTTGATAAACTCTCATATTTTTCAAGATAAACATAAGTAAGATTATCACAATATGAAAATGTTCCCTCTCCACAATTTAAAAGTTTAGGAAAATAAGCATAGGTTTCTCCGTCTTTTACATACGATTTATTTGACACAATATTTTTTATATTAGTATTGAAGAAAGAATAGTTATAAATCTCTGTTACATTTAAAGCATTAATTTCTTCTAACTCTATACAATCATAAAATGCCATTTCATCAATAACACTAACCCCACCTAAATCAACTTTTTTAAGGTTAATGCAGTTGTAGAAAGATTTGAATACACCCTTGTGCAGGTGCTAGGAAGTGTAACAGATTCTAAAGCACTATTTTGCTTAAAAACTTCACTTCTTATTGCTACAACATTACCTACAAATCCCTTATTATCGTAAACAGCATCAGGAATAACTAAGTTTTTAAAATGTCCTGTATATGTAGTTATATAAACCTTTCCATTAGTAGAATAATAATCTAAATATGACCATATAGACTCACCACTATTAAAAAAAACAATATTATAAAAGTTTGTAATTTCACTAATATTACCCTTACTGTCAAATTTTACTCCCATAAAACACATAGGCACAGTTTCAGTAATTTCAATACTAGACACATATTTTTTTGAGTTTAAATTTGGAATTGTTCCATCATCAGTATATAAAATTTCATAATCATCAGAAAAGTCTAAACTTAAAGTAAAACTCTGAGTAAAGTGATAATAATCACCTGTTGTTACTATTTCAGAATTTAAGTTATCATTTTTAAAAGTGATTAAATCACCTTTCTTCTCAACATTAAAATATTTTAAATTGACAAGTCCATAGCCATAATACTCATCATACCCTTTATCCCCAAAATCAAGAGTGTTTTCTTTTAAAATATTTTCTATCTTATCGGCAAAATCTGATGTTAAGTTATTAAAATTAGTTAAACTTGTCTGCTCTAAATATATTAAACTTATAGCACCTGCAACAAAAGGTGTAGCCATTGAAGTTCCCGACTCGTTATGATAAACTTTTGAATTTGCTGTATTTAAAGAACTTTTATAAGCAGATTTTATATTAGAGCCAGGTGCAGAAACATCAATAGCACCAAAGTTTGAATAAGTGTTATCAAATTTATAAGCAAAAGTAATATCTTGTTTTAATGCTGAAACAACAATAGCACTTTCACAACTAGATAATACACCTTGCGAAACATTAATTGATTCATTACCAGCTGCAACTGCACAAAGAACACCTTGATTTCTTAGTGATGAAAAGAGATTATTAAAGGAATTATGAGAATCTTCATCAAAAGAACTTGATTTATTACCTAAACTCATATTAACACAAGCAAAATCATATTTGTTAATTAATGATTCCACCAACGAAAGACCTGCTAAAATATTTGTAAATGAGCCGTCACCCTTATCATCTAATGCTCTAATCGGCAAAATTTTAACATTAGAAGGAGTTACATCACAAATAATGCCTGAAACATGAGTTCCGTGTCCGTTATCATCTTCAAAAGCATATCCACTATAAGTGTATTTTGTTTGAGAATAACTATACCCAATGATTTCATCATTATCATCTAATAAAAATCTACCATTAAACATTTCATGAGAAGTATTAATTCCCGTATCAATAACAGCAACTACTACTTCTTTTGAAGTCATTTTTTCATCTTCTAAATAATCAAGATATGGAGCAACACCTATTGCTTCAGCACCCCATGATTTATAAGATGAATAATCATAACTATTGTCAGCATAATCGCTTGTTGACACTATAAAATCAACATTTACACTTAAATTTTTATCTTTAATTAAATTTTCGTAAGCAACCTTTGTTTCTTCTTCAGTTTCGTAGCATAAAATATTATAATCTTTAAATCCTGAAATAACATTTTTTGCACCATAAAAATTCGTTAAATCGCCTTGAACAATAAGTCTTTTAAGTCCAAATTTTGAGTAAACAACATAGTTACCATCTTGCTCTTTAAACGTATAGTCCAGTTTAGCAAAAAAAGACTTTTTATCATTATCAAAAAGATTTTTATTAATTGTTAACTTATTATTATCTATATTGGAAAGTTTTTCAAGAGTTTCATCAAATGATATATCTTTATCCAAAACTATACCATTATAATCATCATTTTGACACGCAACAGCAATCTCGTTTTGAAACTTTGAATAATCTATTTCTTCACGAAAAAAAGACCCATTTTTACCTATTATAACAATGGAAAACATTATGATTAATGAAATTATTATTGATATTATTTTCTTTTGTTTCATAAAAATACCTTACTTTTAATATATCATAAATAATTGTTTTAATCAACTTATAATAATTACAACTTAATCAAAAATTCAAATTAAATATATAAATATATTTACAAAAGAAAAACATTAAGGAACTTTTTAGTTTCACTTAATGTTTTTTAAACTAAACATCTAATAGCATTTTATCAGCCACAAGTGCTATAAACTCACCATTAGTAGGTTTTTCGTTACTTGTATAAATTGTAAGACCAAAAATATTATTAATATTTTCAATCTTTCCCCTATTCCAAGCAACTTCAATAGCATGTCTAATCGCTCTTTCTACTTTAGATGCAGAAGTAGAAAATCTTTCTGCTATTGATGGATATAATTTTTTTGTTATTGAATTGATAATGTCAGGATTTTCCATAGCAAGTTTAATTGCTTCTCTTAAAAACTGATAACCTTTTATATGAGCAGGTATTCCAACAGTAATGAAAATATTTGTAATTTTCTCTTCAATTTCTTTGTTAAATTCTGTGCTTTGCATAGAGTTATTGTGAAGTGAAAGGTCAGATTCTAAAGTTTCTAAGCATCTTTTTGCTAAAACGTCTACTGACACAGGTTTAAGCATATAATAATTAACACCAAGAGCAGATACTTTTTTGATAAATATATCACTAGAAAGTGATGAAATAACAATAACTTTTGTATCTTTATTAATTATTTTTAATTGCTCAATAAGTTCAAACCCATCAATTTCTGGCAAGACTAAATCTAGAATCACTAAGTCGTAAGCATTTTGTGTGATAGACTTTAGTGCATCTCTGCCATTATAGACAATATCAATGTTTGCAATATCTTTTTCATTAGTAAGTTTCTCTGAAATCAAGTTTGATTCTTCAGCATTTTCATTAGCAAGGAGTAAATTAAAACATTTTTCCATAAAACTTCCTTGATTATTATTTTATGCTTTTTACTAAGCATTTAAATATTACTACAATTAATGGCAAAAAAACAAATAATATTTTTTACAAATAAGTAGAATAAGATGTAAAAAAATAGTTTAATGTCTAATTATGTCAAAGGTAAAACAAAATTAGACATTTACAAACAAATACTTAAATTTTAGCACACTTATTTACCAAATTATAGCGAATAAAAAATAAAAATACTATGAATTTTAATTTTTTCTTTATTTTCAACCAAAACTCTTCTTGTATAATAATAATTGACAAAAATCTATAAATTAAACAAAAATGTCATCTTATTTTTATAATAAAAAAGGTAAAAAAAATCATAAGCATTTCTACTTATGATTTTTATATTTTTTATCTGTAATATTTCATTATTGATTTTCTTTTTCATTACGCATTGCACCAGCAGACCAAATAACAAATTGTTTTTCAGAACTATCTCCACTGTAATTTTGATAACCTACACCATATTTTCCGTAATCTAAAGCCTTAAATAAGGTTTTAGAACGGACATTATTTTTAGAAATTTCATTTTCTAAATCGTTTAAGTGCATACCTACATTTATTTGTTTTAGTTGCTTAGAAGGATTTTCTCTATTAAATCTTTCAGCAAAAGACATAATACCTAAAGCAAACTTTTCATAAATTTGCTTATACTTACTAACTGGAACTTTTGCATTAACTTCAACATTATTGCAAACACCATACCCTTCTTCAGGATTAATATAAAGTGTTGACTTAGCAATAATCTCGCCCTTATCATTTCTAATTACAAGATTTTGAACATTAGGATTTACAATACCTGCGTGCATAATTCCATAACCTGCACCCTCTAAGTGAGAGCAACAAGAACAAAACTTACCTAAAATAAAGTTTTGTGGGTCATTTCTTGCAAGCCACTCAAAAGTAAACTCTTTATTAGAAATTGAAGTCAACTGCTCTAAAGTATTAATTCTTAGCCCTGCAATCTTTTGTGCATAGTCATCAATAGATGCAAACACATCATCTTCTTTAAGTGGAACGCTTAAAATGTGGTCAGGAACATTGTTTTTTCTTCTTTCTTGGTCAATACTAGTTGCATTATTAAACGCACTTTGTCTAGGGAAATATGGAGCAATAGTTTTTGCAATTTCCATTGTTTCATCGCTAACACCACTATAACCAACTTCCTTGAAATATTGCTTAAATTTCTCAACTGTTGGTTTTAATTGTCTTTGACTACCACGATTACTTGTATTTGTTGCTTGAACAGCATCAAATTCATTATAACATTTAGATATAAATCCAGAATTTACATACTCTTCCACTCTAAGTTCATCATAGTTTTGCATAAAGAAGTCTGTAAATTCTTTATTAAAACCTAAAATTTCCATATTTGAAAACATTTGATAACAATAATCAACATCAAACTCTTTTTTTCTTTCTTTTTCAATAAAAAAGTTAGAAACCTTTTGAGCATAATCTTGTTTTTTACCCTTATCCATAAATGGGGCTTCAAACGCACCTAAGTTAAACAACAGTTTATAAAAATTTTGAGTTGCTATAGAATAATCCGAAGTAAAATTTAATTGTTTAAAAAATGTAAAGTTATGTGCTTCCAAAAATTTATCTACTAAATCAGGTGGAGCAAAATATAAAAATTCCTCATAAAAATTACGAATTCTACTATTCTTTTGTTCTTTTAAAATAATATCTTTATATTTCCAAGACTTGGTTAAAAATGGCAAGTCAATCAATATTTTTTCAGACTTTCCTGATGAATCAGGCTTATGAGATAATAAAATTCCATCTTGTTTTCTAGTAAAATACTCTAAAATATCATTTTTCATTTCCCCAATATTTTCAATAGAATTAGGAATAAACAAATTTTCTAAATTATCACAATTTGAGAAAGCATAATTCCCTATTTTATTTAAATTTTCAGAAAAATTTACGGTTGAAAGTTTTTGACAGCCAGAAAAAGCATACTCACCTAATTCAATTAAATTTTTAGGACAATTTAATGTTTCAATTTTATTGCAAGCAAAAAATGAACCAAGTCCAATTTTCTTTAAATTTTTAGGTAGTTTTTCAACTTCTAAACTCTCACAATAAGCAAAAGCATCATCATCAATTTCTGTTATTGAGTCAGGAAGATTAATTTCTTCAAGTTTTACGCAGTTTTCAAAAACATTTTTACCAATGTATTCTAAATCACCTAAAATTTTTACCTCTTCAAGGTTTTTGCAAGCATTAAATGTCTTGTCAGAAATTTCTTTTAATGATTTAGGTAAAACAACTTCTTCAAGTGATGAGCAGTTTGAAAAAGCACCATTTCCAATAAATTCTAAATCTTTTGGCAAGTCAATTTCTTCAAGTGAATAACACTCTAAAAATGCTTCGTAACCAATTGATTTTAAGTTTTCAGGAAAATTGATTTTCTTTAAATTTTTACACTTAGAAAAGGATTCATTTCCAATTTTCACAACTGACTTAGGTAAAGAAATCTCCATTAAATGAGTATTTCCATATAAAAACTCACTTGGGATTTCACTTAGTCCTTTTGGAATATTTATACTAGAAATAAGTTCACAATCTTTGAATGCACCCTTTCCAATTTTAGTTACTTTATCACTTAATTTAACATTAGTTAAATTACGAGAATTATTAAAAGCAAAATTTCCTATTTGTGTAACTGAGTCAGGAATACTAATTTCTTTTAAACCAGTTCTATCAAATGCATTATCTCCTATAAGTGTTGCAGTTTCAGGAATTATTATATTAGTTAAATTATGACAATTTCTAAAAAGTTCAGTGCTAATTTTAGATAAATTTTTTGGAAGCATCACAGATTTTAAATTTGAGCAATTCTTAAAGACTGCATTCTCTATTTCTTTTACACTATCAGGAATTGTTACTGCTTTTAAAGTTTTACAATTAGAAAAAGCACCGCTTCTTATAGACTCTAAATTTTGTGGAAAATTAACACTATTTAATTTTTCGCAGCCAGAAAAAGAAGACTTACCTATCACTTTCAATGATTCAGGAATTGAAATGTTAGATAAATTAGCACAACTTTCAAAAACATTATTTTCTAAAACTTCAAGTTTTTCAGGTAAAACCACATTATCAAGTGATAAACAAAAACGAAAAGCGCCTTCGCCAATTTTTTCAATACCACTAGGAATTGTTATTTGAGAAAGTGATGAGCAACCACTAAAAGTTTCGTCTTCTATAGCCTTTAATGATGACGGAAGATTTAGCGATAAAATAGAAGAACAATCACAAAAAGCACCATCGCCAATATACTCAAGAGCATTAGAAAATTGAACATTTTTTAATTTTTTACAATTAAAAAAAGCATTAGATTCTATTCTTTTTAAAGAGTCTGGCATAGTAATATTTTTTATTTTCGAGCAATTTTGAAATGCTGACTGCCCTACAATTTCAAGATTAGCAGGAAGATTAATATTTTCTAAGTTTTCACAGTCTAAAAAAGCATTTTTTTCAATTAAAGATATACTATCTGAAAGTTCTACTTTTTCAAGATTCTTACACTCTGAAAAAACATTCTCTGGAATTTTATCTAATTTTTGAGAATTGATTTTAACTTCCCTTAAATTAACACACTTAGAAAAAGCAGAAGTTCCTATTTTTTCAACATTGCTTGGAATTTCTATTGATTTAAGCATCAAAGTGCCTTCAAAAGCATTATCATCAATTTCCTTTAAACTTTCAGGTAAAATAACTTTATCTACATACAAAAGGACTTCTTTTAGTGCATTTTTATCAATAGAAACAACGCCTTCAGGAATTCTTAAAACCCTTTCGCTTTTTTCTTTTTTAAAAATCCTATCAAAAAAAGAATTACTTTTTATACTTTTTTCAGTAATTAAATCATTTTCATCAACTTTTAATAAAACATTATTTTCAATTTTCATAATTTTTTCTTACAATTTTTATTTTAAATTTTTTCGCTAACTACTTCTTGGTTTTCTTTTTCTTCTCTTGCCTTTTTTTCTGCTTCAATCTTTTTTACTCTTTCTCTACCAAGACTCATTAGATGTTCGCCTGACTCAATACTAGAAATACCCTCATCTCTAACTTTTACAGTAAAGATATCTGAAAGCATAGAAAATACATTATTTGCGCTTCTAAACTCACCCCAAATTTTTCTTGCTCTAGCAGTTGAAACAACAACCATTTCATCAATTTTATTAGGGTCAAAAGCCTCTGATTGTCCTTGAATATTTTTAAGGTTAGATATAAGTTTATCAAACTCATCAAATGTTAAATTTTCAGCATTTGCCTTACTTTCTTGAGTTTGTCTATCTTTTTCATCAGCATTATATCTAACAAAAGCATCAGCAAGTCTATTAAATGCGTAAGAGTCAAACTTTGGAAGATAAACTTTCATTTCCTTGTATAATTTTTCTTTAAATTCTTCAATATTTCTTTTCTTACTATGCTCTAAAATCATTTCTGCTAGGTCTTCCCTAGCAATTTTATCCATAATTTTAGATTCATAAGCGTTAAAATGAGACTTCATCTTACCATAACTTACTTTTATCAAATAATCTTCAATTATCTTGTCAATAATATCATGCATTTCCTTTTTAGAAGCAGGTCTAGTAATTAAATGGTTTTTTCTATCTTTTATACATTTGTCAATATATGTTGAAAAATGCTCTTTTTGTGAATATAAAAATTCATTTAAGCCCTTTTTAATTTCTTCAATAGTTTCGCCACTAGTAGAAACATTATTACTTGGATTATAAGTTTCTTCGTCATTAAATTTAATCCAGTGCGATACAAAAATCTTTGGAATATCACTATAAGATATAAGTGCATGAGAAAATGAAGTTTTGCCTCTTGAATTTGAATCAAAGCAAGGGTCAGCATAAAAAGTTCCATTTACACCATATTTACTATCTTTGATAGTAACTTGACAATTCATATGGTTAAGTTCTGGCTTATCAAAGCCAATTGTTTGAACTTTGCACTCAATTCCGAGTCTATCACAAAGAGAACTAAGCATTTGTGCATAACCTACACAAACTATTTTATCTCCATTTAAAACCTTTATAAGGTTACGAGAATTATATAAATCAGCAGATGATTCACTATAATCAAATCTTGTTACATAACTATAAGCAACAAAGTATTTTTCAAGTGGAGTAAGTTCCCTTCCATTAATTCTAAGATTATTAATTTCATCTGCCCAAGTGTTAATTTTACTATTAGCAGTGCAAACATTATCAAAATTATAATAAGAAAAATTCTCACTGAACATAAGTTTGCCTTTACCATCTAATTTTTGCTTAATTTCAGCAATTTTAGCAAATTCTTCCTTATTAAAAAGACCTGTGTTAGTAACATCTACAACACAAAACTTATTCGGAAAATATTTTTCAAAAAGTTTAATAAACTTATCATCAATTTGAAGTGCATTTTCTTTTGAAATAGAAATTCCAGCAAACTCACTTTGTTTTTCTTCTCTTTCTATTTGATTTTTTAATGATTCAAACCATAATTTTTGTTTACTATCATCATAAATCATAAAATTATCAGGAAGATTAGCAAGACCAAATAATAATATTACATCATTTCCTACAAGAGAACTCATAAAATTCACCTAAAAAAAGTATTAATGTTTAAATTTAATAATAAAATTATTATTAACATACATTAATACTTATTATAAATATATTTTATATAAAATCAATAGCAAATTAAAATTTGACTTTAATTTTATAATTAATCGTGCCAAATTTCGCCATTAGTAAACTGAGTAAGTGCCATTATAAAAGCATTTCTAGAAAGGTCAGTTCTTGTAGTTTTATGTGTTAAAAAATAAAAACCACCATACTTTTTAGCAATGTCATTGACATTTGAGAGTTTTTCCATAACATAGCCTAAACTCTTCTCTTTAATTTCACTAACATACTTGCTTGGAATAGGAAAACCTTCGCTTAGTCCCATACTTTCATAACCATTTTTATCAATAATTACTGCAACATTGATAATAACCCAAGCACCAAAAGAGTTGGTCATACCTGACTCAACTGCAACAAAATAATCTGCTTCAATATTATTTTCTTTTGCATAGGTCATTAAATTTAATGCCCTATTTTTTGCACCTTGATAAATTTCTTCGTTTACAGGTTGCTCAGCAACATTAGAGTTAACTGAAATTCCTTCTGCTTCTACATTTTCAAAGTAAACTTCAAATGCTTCTTTTGCACCTTGAACTTTTACAGGGTTTTTTGAACCAACTAAAACTCTCATATTATTCCTCTGATTGTTGTTTATGGAAATTATTAATAACTTTTATACTTGCTTTACAAGTTTTACACATTGAAGGTCTGAAAAATCCTTTTTCTTTAAAGAATTTTTGCTCTGAAGCTGACCAAACAAACTCTTTTTCACATTTTTTACAAGTAAGAGTTCTATCTTCAAAAGTATTTGCTCTTCTTTCCTTTTCAGCAAGCCACTCTTGATGTCTTCTCTCTTTTTCTGCTAAGTATTCTTGATGTCTTCTTTCTTTTTCAGCCAAATACTCTTGATGTCTTCTTTCCTTTTCAGCAATCCACTCTTGATGCTTTCTTTCTTTTTCTTCTTTTTTTCTTGCTTCTTCTGCAAGTCTTCTTTCTTCTGCTTCTTTCGCCTCTTTAGCAAGTCTAGCATCTTCTTCTGCTAAAAGTTCAGCCATTGTATATTTTCTTTCTTCCATTATATCGTTTTCTCCTAAAATTTTTTTCATATCTAAACGGATAATCTTATTTAATAATACCACAAATTTTTATTAATTGCAAAGATAAAGCATACTTAAAAACATTTTTATTATTTAATTTTTATTAATTTTTTTAGTTTCAATTATTTTGTCTAAATTTGTATAAATCCTTATAAAATAAGGTATTATGACGAACATAATACCCTATTTTTTATTAAAGTTTAGAAAGTTTTTCTTTTAAAGAGTTTAAAAGTGCTGTATTTTTCTCTAATTTTTCTTTTTCTGCCAAAACTAAACTTTCTGGTGCTTTAGCAATAAATTTCTCATTAGAAAGCATCTTTGAACTTCTATCAATTTCAAATTGAACTTTCTCAATATCTTTTAAAAGTGTAGCCCTTTGAGTTTCAACATCTACTTTTTCTTCAACTAAAATAAAGTCACCAACATTTGTAACTAAGGTGTTACCTTCTTCACTCTTATCTAGTTCTAAAATTACATTTGCCATTTTTTCAATAACTGCTTTGTTTGTTTCAGCACAATTTGTTTTAGCAGTGGCAAATTCAACTTTATCA
>JAFTMY010000130.1 GCA_017452165.1 Clostridia bacterium
CCATTTTCATCTGTTGTGTGTTCACTTATTAGTTTATCTTCTAAATTGTAAACACCAAACTTAATACCAGATAATAAGGTTTCATCTTCATCATTTTTTGTGACTTTCAATGTTGATGTTATTTTTTTGTTAGTCATTTCAGCCTTAACTATTTCGCCATTTTCTTTTATTTCAAACAATACCTTTTCATCAGAAGATACATAACCCTCAATAGGATTTTCTTCAACGATATAGTATTTTCCAACGGCTAATTCTTTTATAACGATTTTTCCGTTCTCATCTGTTTTACCAGAATATATTAACTCATCATTTTCAGTAAATATTTTAAACTCTACATTTGGAATAGGATCACTTGTAGAAAAATCCTTTTTAGTAAATTCTATTGTTCCTTTTTTCAAATAATTAAATGCTTTGTAAGTATCTAATACAATAGCAGTTTTATTATCTTTTTCGGTTAGTTCAAAATGGTATTCTGTTGTGTCTAAAACAAAATTATCTTTTGTTTCTACTTCAACTAGATAATATTTTCCTAATGGTAGTTTCTTACTCTTAATATAACCATCTTCATTAGTAGTAAGTGTTTCTACTAAATCCCCTTTGTTATAGTATAAGTAATTACCATCTGCTGACTTAATATCTTCATCTGCATATATATTAAACTTAATACCTGCTAATTTAATATCTTGATATTTAAAAGTTCCATCTTCTGCTACAAACTTTTCACCATTTTTAAATATCTCAACTTGTCCTTTTATTGGATTATTCTTAAATTCTACAACTACAATAGCACCATAAGTTGTGTAATTATATTCAGTATCTTCACCAATAGTGAATTTTAATCCATCTTTTGATATTAAATAACCTTTTGGACTTTCAATTTCAACTAACTTATAATTACCAGCCTCTAATTTTAAATATGTTGTAAAAGTACCATTCTCATCTGTTAAGAAATTATTATATACTTTACCTCCAACATATTGGCTAACATATTGATTAGTGTCTGTATTTAATATTTTAAATTTAGTATTTGCTATTGCTATTGTTTTTCCTGTTTCACTATCTTTCTTAAACACTTGAAGATAAGCAGATATTTTATTATTTAAAATATTATAGTATTGTTCTTTCTCGCTATTCTCATCAACTGTAATATAGAAATCATAGATTTTTTCAAATCCCGTGTTGCTATTTACTTGATGGAATTTCCAAACTCCATAAGGTATCTCAATAGTAGCATAACCATTTTTATCTGTTTTTATTTCGCCATATTTTGTTCCATCTGGATAGAATATTTCAAAAGTTATATTTGCCTCTGCATTTAAGAAAGTAGTATTTCCATTCACATAATCATATTGCTTTAAAATACTAATAAAATTTTTAATAACATCATTCTTTACTGTCACAGAATAATCTTTCTTTTCACTAATAAATTGTTCTTTTGTTTCAGTTGTTAGATAATACCCTGTTGGGGCTGATATTTCCTTTATCGTATATTTTCCATAAGGAAGATATTTTGTTGTAGCAGTGCAGTCATCACCAATAGTTATTGTATCAACTACATTGTTATTATGGTCTAATACATTAAACTTTGCACCTTTTAAAGTTGCTTGTCCTAATGCTTTGCAAGAATTAGTTTCACTATCATATTTATTAACTTTAATTCTGCCTTTAATAACTTCATCTTTTGAAATTACTGATACAGTATCACTACTTTTTATATCTACTGTATAAGTATTTGAATCTAAATAATACCCTGTTGGGGCTGATATTTCTTTTATTGTATATTTTCCATAAGGAAGATATTTACTTGTTGCAGTACAATCATCACCAATAGTTATTGTATCAACAACATTGTTGTTTTTATCTCTTATTTCATATTTTGCACCTTTTAAAGTTGCTTGACCTTGTGCCTTACAAGAATTAGTTTCACTATCATATTTAACTACTTTAATTTTTCCTTTTATTACATTATCTTTAACCGTTATATTAACTGTATCACTTGAATTAACTGTCACAGTATAAGTAGTTTTATCTAATTCATAACCTGTTGGGGCTAACACTTCTTTTATTGTATAAGTTCCTAGTGGCAAATTATTTGTAGTTGCTGTCATATCTTCGCCAATAGTTAAAGTAGATACAACACTACCATCTGAATTGATAACATTATATTTTGCACCTACTAATGTCGCAGATCCTTGTGGTGTTGTAGAATTTGTTTCTGAATCTACTTTCTTAATTTGTATTTTACCACCTAAAACATTTAATTTAACAGACGCTACAACAGGGTCTGAAAATCTAAAAAATCCCATTTTTTGAGATTTACCATCAGTACCGTGATAAACAATAGTTGTATGATTATCATAATGTTTTCTTACAACATTTAAAGTTAAATTGCCTGTTGCTAATGGTGTTACATAGATATTATTTCCTTCAATTCTAACATTAAGATTATCTGCTGAATATAATTCATATTCACTCATTAAACCATTATTATCTGTTATTTTATATTCTTTACCAATTATAACTTCCATTGAACTTCCATTAAAACTTGGCTTATTATAATGAGCATTTACTAATCTCATTATTTCATTTTTTTCTGCATTGATATTGATATAATCACCATAACCATATTGTTCTGTCCAGAATTCTACTATTTGACCTCCTGTTGTTTCCCATATTAACGCTTGTGTAGCCATTCTATATCTTAAAGTTTGATGACCCGGATAATCATATCCATAGTGACCTATCAATTCTATTTTTTTATTTGTTGCCTCATCATAGGGTGAAGCCTGTAATCCATCATACCCTAAATATGAGGTATTAGTTATATCAACACCTGGCTCTATACAATAAACTACTTTCCCATTCATTGTATATTGCTCATACTGTGCTGACATATAATCCTTTCCACCACCTCGTCTTGTGTAATAAACATTTGGTGTTTTAGGATGTGATAAAGTTCCATTTGTTGCAGCCTCTACTTTTGTAGGAGTAATAAAATTAAATACGCCAAATAAAGTAAAAGCCAACAAGAACATACTTAATATTCTTTTTTTATTCATAATTTTATCATTTCCTTTCATCAAAAAAAGCAACCATTAACAGATTGCTTTGCATATAAAATATTTAATTTTCCATTGGATTTGTATAGTGAATTTTCAACTTATATCCTAACACTTGTCCTTTATAAATAACTTCTATTGGATCAAATCCTAAAATATTTACAGTATCAGAAAATGCTATTTCAAATCCTGCTTTCATACACTCATCATAAGTAGCATATTCAACTTCTTTCAAAAGTCTTTCATATTCTTCATCTACTTGTTTTTCTTCCACAACAATTTCTTCTTCCACTTCTTCCTGTGGCTTTTCTTCAACTATTTCTTGTTCTTTTTCTACCTCTTTTTCCACAGGTTTTGAAATATTAGTTTCTTGTTGTTGTGTGTTATTACTTTTTACTTCTTCTTTTGCAGATGTCTTATTTTCATTTTTAGACTTTTGTTCTTGTTTTTGTTGACTTACTACTTCTGATTTTTCAGTTTCTTTTTGTGAAATAACAGATTTGGTTTCTGTTGTTGTTTCTTCTGTTGTTTCTTGTTGTTTTTCTTCAAATTCAACTTCTGCAAAATCTTTAACATTTTCTGTAATAACCTCCATTTCTTCATAATTTTCTTCAATGCTTCCTATTTGCATTTTTTTCATTTCAAATCCCCATACTACGACAAAACTTATTGCAATTATTACTGCAATTACAAAAATAATTTTTTTCATTTCAACCACACCTTTCTTCAAAGCCATTATAAACTCTAACTTTAATTTCTGCATTACTGCAATTACTTATATACTTTTTTCAGTTAGTAAATAATAGTTAGTAATAAATACTAGGGAGGATTGTAAGGAGGGATTTGTGGAATAAATACTCCCATTATCTAGCACTCATATCTCGTTGTCGTAAATACTTGCTATAATGCTCTATCGCTTTAACAACAAAATCTTCAATTTTAGGGTCTTCAATATTTTTTGGGAGTACACTTCTAATTCTTCCCTCATCAAATTTCATTTTTGGAATCTGATTAGGTTTTTCTTGGGATAATATATCATCTATATCATCTTC
>JAFTMY010000131.1 GCA_017452165.1 Clostridia bacterium
ATCCACCAGATGTTATTCAGAAAGTAAAAGAATTAGACTTATACACATACTTAAAAAACTATGAGCCAGATGAATTAGTACCTTTTAGCAGAGGAACATATATGACTAGAACACACGATAGTTTGAAGATAAGTAATGGTATGTGGTATTGGTTTTCGCAAGGAGTTGGAGGCAAAACTGCATTAGAATATTTAATAAGAGTTAGAGATTATTCCTTTGTTGAGGCAGTAGAAATAATATTATGAAAAGCAAAAATAAGTCCACCAATACAATACAAACAAAAAGAAAAAGTGCAGAATGTTAGGTTATTACTACCTAAAAAAGCAAGTGACAATGAACAAGTAATAAAGTATTTAGTTGGTAGAGGAATTGATAAAGATATTATACAAGAGTGTATAGATAATGACTTAATATATCAACAATATCAAAATAATAATGTTGTATTTGTTGGTTATGATAAGTTTAAAACACCTAGATATGCAGGAATAAGAGCCACCAATTCTAGTAGGTATATGCAAGACGCTTATGGAAGTCATAAAGCGTTTTCTTTTAAATTAGATTCATTAGATAAAAACGATTCAGTACACTTATTTGAAAGTGCTATTGACCTTTTATCTTATGCTACTTTAATGAAATTAGATAATAAAGAATGGTATAACGAAAATCTACTTTCACTAGCAGGAGTATATCAACCGGCTAAAAAAATAGATGAAAGCAAGATACCATTAGCATTAAATTATTATCTAAATCAAAATCAAAATATAAGAAAAATAATACTGCATTTTGATAATGATAGTGCAGGAAGAATTGCCACTATGGCATTAAAAACTATACTACCCAAACAATATGAAGTCGTTGATGATCCACCAAAAGTTGGTAAGGATTTCAACGATTTTTTATGTGACAGAGTAGGAATAAATTATAAAAAAAGATATGGAAAGGAAAGATAAAATTATGAAAAAAGATTATTTAATTGTTGCTGATATTATAAAAAATAGAAGATTAGAGGAGGGACTAACATTAAGAGAATTAGATGAATATTCTGGTGTTAGTTATGCAGAAATTTCAAAAATTGAGAGAGGGGAAAGAGAAAATATCAATATGAGATATTTAATAAAATTATGTAAATGTTTAGAAATAGACTTTATAAGATTATTAGAAATTGCAGGATATTTTGATGAAGAATATGAAAGAACTTATGAAGTAAATGTGAAAAAAACAACTGAAAAAGTATTTAAAGTTAATGCCAAAAATGAAAATCAAGCATTAGAAATTATTACAAATTATGTATTTAATAATAATATTTTAGATACAAAAGATGATGATGTAATAGATTTTTCAGTACAAGAAATCAATGAAGAATTTGATGAAGAATGTGAAGAAATTGAAGAAGATTATGACGAGGAAGACTACGAATGTGATGAGAATTGTGATTGTAAAAACTGCGAGTATTATTGTCATATCTGTCAGGAATGCACTTATGGGGAGTAGAATTATTGTCTAGCCAGCACTGAATTTATACTCCCATATAAATTCGCTTGTGGGGAAACTCCCCAATCCCCTTAAAAATATGACAATAAAAAATTAAATAGAAAGGATTTGATATTATGAGTGAATTATTATTTTTTATATTAGGTTTAATTATAGGTGGTTTAGTAATGACAACGCTTATGTGTTGCTTACAAATCAATAGAATAAATGAATATGAAAGATTGCTTATTATGAGAGATAAAGATAATGATGAGTATGATGATGAGCCAGAGGTGGTCAAATGCGAAATCGTGGAGTAAAAAAACAATTCTGGTTTAGTAGAGATGAAGATTATCTTTTAAAATTAAAATCTAGTAAGGCAGGTTTAACAGAGTCAGATTATATTAGAAATCTTGTAGTAGGATATGAGCCGAAAGAAAAACCAGATGATAGGTTTTATAATGAATTAAAATTTTTAAGAGGATTAAGTAATAATCTTAATCAAGTTGCAAAAAAAGCAAATGCGCTTGGTTTTATTGATGAATTAGAATATAAAAAAAATGTTGATATGGTTAATCAATTTATAATAGATTTTAAAAAGGAATTTTTTTTACCAAAGGATTCAAATTGTAAATGAGTAAATTGACAAAATATAGTTTTTAGAATATAATTGTTTCTACAAGTTATCATGCCGGATAGAGAGACCCCGGCTTCAGGTAAATTCGAGGGCGGCTATTGATACCAAATAAATGTTTCAAAATCTTTTTTCGTGAAGGTTAGATGAAATTAATTTTGGGAAGAGTAGATGAAACTAACGAAAGATAACTTGTTGAGATTATCAGTAATGGTAATCTCTTTTTTTATTGGAAAGAGGTGATACAAATTGCTACGACAGGAATATGGAAGATAGATAAAAGATTAAATAATGTTATTGACTATACAATGAACATTGAAAAGACAGTTAATAGCGAATATGGAAAAGAAACTTATTATAATCTGCATAATGTTATTGAATATATTGAGGCAGATTTTAAAACTGAAAAACAATATTATGTATGTGGACTAAATTGTACGCCAGTAACTGCAACG
>JAFTMY010000132.1 GCA_017452165.1 Clostridia bacterium
CAGCGTCAGTAGTACCATCAGATATGAATCCAGGATAGAGTTCTTCATAAGCTGTGTACATGTCATCCCAGAAGTTTACACCTTCAGGAATCCACTGAGTAGTCATCAATCTATCGAAAGAACGCCAACGGATCTAGTCCAACTGCTACATCTGAAAATTCAAGTGCTATTTCTGGTGGTTTAGTTGGTTTTACTGCAGAAGATTTAACTGTAACAGATTGTTATAGAGATAATGGTCAAGTTGTTAGGGCAACAATGCTCTCTAGTGGAGTAACCAGCACAAGCACTAATTTAGAAAAAGGAACAAGTGCAGAGATGTCTACAATCTTAGCATTTGTTAAAAATAACTGGGATAGTAGTGTTTGGAACTTGTCTTTAGATAATAATCCAACACTTAAATAAAAGTTAATAACAAAAAAAGTTAAAAATAGTTAAAAAAATAAAAGGTCAATGATGAAATTAAATGCTTTCAAAATTGACCTTTTTTTGTGCTTTGTTAATATAATAAAACATTAATTATAATGATAAGATAAAACTAAAATTGAAAAAAACAACCTTAAAGAAAAGGTTGTTTCTTTTTTTTGGCGACCTTACTAGGAATCGAACCTAGAATAAAAACTTCGGGGGTTTTTGTAATATCCATTTTACTATAAGGTCAAAATATAAGAGTTTAACAAAGATTATATAGTCAAAATTTGTTTATAAATCTAAGCAGAAAATCATATTTACATATAAAATTATATCACTAAAATTTAGATTGTAAATATTATTTTTTGTATAAAATAAAAATTTTATTAATGCTTATATTTTTTATGTTATTTTAAGTTTATTGTATTGTTTAATAAAAAAATATCAAAAATTTGCTAAAATTTAACAAAATTAAGCAAATTCTACAAATCATAGACAAATTCTACGAATCGTAGATAAAAAAATCAATACTTTTCTTATTTTTTGCTTTACTATTAGACTAAGACAAGAAAATTGTTAAAAAAATATGAGGAGAAAAAGATATGAAAAAATTTAAAGTAATGATGTTATTATTACTCATTATGCCATGTATGTTACTTTTTACCGCCTGTGGTGGAGATAGTAATAATAATGAAAATAATGTTGAAGATCCTATTATAGAGTATTCGGTTAGATTTTTGGTTAATAATGAACTTTATGAAAATAAGGAAGTTCAAAGTGGTAATAAGATAAAAAAACCCGTAGATCCAACATTAGAAAATTATTCATTTATTGGCTGGTATAATGGCGAAATTGAGTGGGACTTTGAAACAGGAGTGATTGAAAGTAATTTAACACTAACTGCAAAGTTTGAACTTAATTATTATACTGTAAAATTTATGGTTGATAATAAGGTTTATGATACAAAACAAGTTGCTAGTGGAAGCAAAATTGAACAACCAACAGGCACAATATTTAAAAATTGTAAAGTTAGTTGGGTGTATGATTTTGGAGTAACCTGGAACTTTGAAAGAGAAATTCAAAGAGATTTAATCCTTACTGCAAAATTTGATTACGGCTATACTTATGAAGGAACAAAGGTAACTGGTTTGACAACCTATGGAAGAACTTTAACAGAACTTAATATTTTAGAAGGTATGACTGAAATAGGTGAAAAAGCATTTGATAATAGTTCAAATACTTTAAGTTTAAAAAGTATAGTTATTCCAAGCAGTGTAAAAACTATTGGAAAATCTGCTTTTAAAAGTTGTAATTTAACAAGTGTAACTTTTGGAGATAATAGCAAATTAGAAAGTATTGAAGACACTGCTTTTTATTATTGTGACAATTTGACAAATATAGTTATCCCAAGTAGTGTAAAAAAAATTAGTCAATCTGCATTTTTGAGTTGTTATAAACTTGTAGAAGTAAAGAACTTATCAAGTTTAAATATAGTAGCAGGTTCAGAAAATAATGGTTATGTAGGCAAGTATGCATTAAGAGTATATACAAGTGGGGAAAGTTATCTTAGCACTGATGAAAACGGATTTGTAACATATAATGATGAAACTTTAGTAGCATATCAAGGAATAAAAACAGAAATAACAATACCTAATACTATTAAAATAATTAATAGTTATGCTTTCTCTGGTTATAGAAACTTAACAGGTATTGAAATTCCAGATAGCGTAAATAGTATTGGTGAGGGGGCATTCTATGGATGTTGGGTTAAAAGTATCACAATACCAAGTGGTGTGACAAGTATTAGTGATGATCTATTTAAATCTAGTATCTATTTGACCAGTGTCTATATTCCAGATAGCGTAACAAGTATTGGTGAAGGAGCGTTCTGTGATTGTAGAAAGTTAACTAGTATTACGATACCAAGTAGTATAAAAACTATTGGTAAAATGGCGTTTTTACATAGTGATGTTTTGACAAATATTAATTATAATGGAACTATTGCAGACTGGTGTAATATAGAATTTGGTGATTATAGTTCAAATCCAATGTATTATGCTGAACATTTTTATTTAAAAAGTAACAATGAATATAAGGAAGTAAAAAAACTTGAAATCCCAGAAACAGTAACAGAATTAAAATCGTATGCATTTTATGGATTTAATAATATATCAGAAATAATAGTGCCAAATAGTGTAATTAGTATTAAAGAATCTGTATTTTATAAATGTAGTAATTTACAAAAATTAACAATACCATTTGTAGGTAGTAGTGAAACAGAAAGTGATAATTTAGGTTACATATTAGGTTGGGGAGATAGTAGACCATCAATAAAAGAAGTAATTGTTACAAATGGCAAAACTATTGGAAAACAAACATTTTATTATTGGAAAAGTTTAACAAGTGTTACAATTCCAAACACTGTAGAGAGTATTGATGAAAATGCATTTAAAGACTGCAGTGGATTAATAAGTATTGTTATTCCAAAGAGTGTAACTAGTGTTGCCTTTGGTGCATTTGCAGGTTGCACTAGTTTAAGTAGTATTACATTGCCTAAAGTATATACTGGAAAAGAAAGTTTTGGTGAATATTTTGGTTATATTTTTGGAACAACTAGTAGTTATAATTCAGAGTATATCCCATCGTCATTAAAAACAGTTACTCTTACGAATTGTACAAGTATTGCATCAATGGCATTCTCTTGTTGTAGTAGTTTAACCAGGATAGTTTTACCAGCGGGACTAACAAGTATTGGCATATCTGCATTCTCTGCATGTAGTAGTTTGTCAAGTATAACAATTCCAGAAAGTGTAACAAGTATTGGTTCAAATGCATTCTCTGGTTGTAAAAAATTGAAATATGCGTATTTTAGAAATACAGATAATTGGAAAGTTTCAAAATTTAGTGATATGTCTTATTCGAGCAATGTTTTTTTATATGATACCGAAAAAAATGCTAAATATTTAACTGAAACATATTGTAATTATAACTGGAAAATAGTAATACCAAAAATTTATATTTAATAAGTTAATAATTAAAAATACATAATTATAATAAAAAATCACGAGAAAAGTTCCCGTGATTTTTTTATCTCTCTAAATATTTCTATCTCTTTAATTTTTTTAATTTGGGTGGGCTGTGATAATAAATTTTCAAGACTGAAAATTTATTAAATTCTATCGAATTTGTAGCACTATTCGTGCTTTCATCACAGCCCTTTTTATATTTTAAATTTGTTTTAAATAAAAATTTTAATTTTTTCTAAATCAATTATTTGCCATAGTAAGCGTTAAGATACATTTCCTTAATTTCAGAAATGAGTGGGTATCTTGGGTTTGCACCTGTGCATTGGTCATCGAATGCTTGTTCACACATTTCGTCTAATGTTTCAAGGAATTTTGCTTCATCTGGAACATACTCTTTAATTGATTTCTTAATACCGATTTTTTCTTTTAATTCATCAATTGCTTTGATTAAGTTATCAAGTTTATCTTTATTTGTCTTACCACCAAGTCCAAGATAAGAAGCAACTTCAGCGTATCTATCAAGTGTGTGTGGGTAAGCATATTGTGGGAATGTTCCCATCTTGCTTGGAACTTCTTCAGCATTGAATTTTAATACTTCGTTAATCATAAGTGCGTTTGCAACACCATGTGGAAGGTGATGGAAAGCACCAAGTTTGTGAGCCATTGAGTGACAAACACCAAGGAAAGCATTTGCAAATGCCATACCAGCCATTGTTGCTGCGTTAGCCATTTTTTCTCTTGCTTGTGGGTCGCTTGCACCATTTTCGTATGCTCTTGGAAGGAAGTCAAATACCATTTGCATACTCTTAAGTGCTAAACCATCTGTATACTCAGTAGCCATCATTGATGCGTATGCTTCAAGAGCGTGGGTGAGTGCGTCGATACCAGAAGCACTTGTTAAGCCTTTTGGTGCGTTCATCATCATATCAGCATCAACGATTGCCATATTTGGCATAAGTTCGTAGTCAGCGAGTGGATATTTAACGCCTGTCTTTTCATCAGTGATAACGGCAAATGGAGTAACTTCACTACCAGTTCCGGCACTTGTTGGAACTGCAATAAAGTATGCCTTTTCGCCCATCTTAGGGAATGTATAAACTCTCTTTCTGATATCCATAAATCTCATAGCAAGGTCAAGGAAGTCAACTTCTGGGTGTTCATAGAGAACCCACATAATTTTACCAGCGTCCATAGCAGAACCACCACCGATTGCGATGATGCAGTCTGGTTTAAATGACTTCATTTGCTCAGCGCCTTCTTTTGCACAAGCAAGACTTGGGTCTGGAGCAACGTTAGAGAATGTTGTATAAGCGATTCCCATTTCTTCAAGTTTGTTAGTAATAGGTTTTGTGTAACCATTATTAAATAAGAATGAGTCAGTAACAATAAATACTCTTTTTTTGCCAAGAACGTATTTAAGTTCGTCAAGGGCAACAGGTAAACAACCTTTTTTAATGTAAACTTTTTCAGGTGCTCTAAACCACAACATATTTTCTCTCCTTTCAGCAACAGTTTTAATATTAACTAAGTGTTTAACGCCAACGTTTTCGTGAACGCTGTTACCACCCCAAGAACCACAACCAAGAGTAAATGATGGAGTGAGTTTGAAGTTGTAAAGGTCACCGATACCACCTTGAGATGAAGGAGTGTTTACTAAAATTCTACAAGTTTTCATTCTGTTATAGAATTTTTCAAGTCTTTCTTTTTGATTTTGAGCATCAATATAGATTGATGATGTATGACCGTAGCCACCACCAGCAACGAGTGCATCTGCTTTATCTAAAGCATCTTCAAATGTTTCTGCTTTATAGAATGCAAGAACTGGACTTAATTTTTCATGAGCAAATTCTTCTGCGAAGTCTACGCTATCAACTTCACCGATGATAATTTTTGTGCTTTCTGGAACTTCAACACCAGCGAGTGCAGCGATTGTATGAGCCTTTTGACCTACGATTTTAGCATTAAGAGCGCCGTTAATAATGATAGTCTTTCTAACTTTTTCTGTTTCTTCTGCATTTAAGAAATAGCAACCACGGTTTTTGAATTCTTGCTTAACTTCTTTGTAAATTTCTTTGCTAACGATAACTGATTGTTCACTTGCGCAAATCATACCATTATCAAATGTCTTACTATGAATAATTGAGTTTACTGCAAGTTTAATGTCTGCTGTTGTGTCAATGATTGCTGGAGTGTTTCCTGCACCTACACCAACTGCTGGGGTAGAACTTGAATAAGCAGCCTTAACTAAACCTGGTCCACCTGTTGCTAAGATTAAGTCAGATTCTCTCATAAGCATATTTGTAAGGTCAAGACTTGGTTCATCAATCCAACCAAATAAATCCTTTGGAGCACCTGCTTTAATTGCTGCTTCAAGAACTACTTTTGCTGCTGCAATTGTTGAAGTCTTTGCTCTTGGGTGTGGGCTGATGATGATACCATTACGAGTTTTAAGAGCGAGAAGTGTCTTAAAGATTGCTGTTGATGTTGGGTTTGTTGTTGGGATAACAGCGCAAATTACACCAACTGGTTCGATAACTTTCTTAATTCCATAAACTGGGTCATCTTCTACAACGCCAACTGTTTGAACGTTTTTATAATAGTTGTATGTGTATTCTGCAGCATAGTGGTTTTTGATAACCTTATCTTCTAAAATACCCATTCCTGTTTCGGCAACTGCGTGCTTAGCAAGTGGAATTCTTTGCATATTTGCAGCAACTGATGCAGCAAAGAAAATTTTATCAACTTGTTCTTGAGTAAAAGTTGCATAAACTTTTTGTGCTTCTCTAACTCTTTTTAATAATTCTTCTAAACTTTCGACAGAATTTACTTTTTGTTCTAATTCTTCCATTGTTCCTCCATATAATTTGCTTGTAATTGTTTTGACAATATTGCGAGAGATGTCGCCAAATTTTCGTTTTTTACTACGATATTTTTAGGGACTTCAAGGTGTGATGCTGTGAAGTTCCAAATAGCAGTGATTCCTGAATTTATCAAAATTTCTGCTGTGCTTTGAGCGAACTTGTCTGGTGTTGTGATTATTCCAAACTTAATATTATGACCACTTATGATAGATTTTAAATCATCAATGTCATAAATTTTCTTTCCTGCAATTTCAGTTCCAATGATTTCAGGGTTTTTATCAAATCCGTATTTAATGTTAAAACCGTATTTTTCAAAACCTTCAAAGTGAAATAGTGCAGAGCCGAGTTTTCCCACACCAACAATTATTGCATCTTGTGAGTTTTGGTTTACTAAAATGCTTTCAATGTCAGAGATTAGTGACACAATATCATAGCCAACTTTTGGTTTACCTTCTTTAGATATAAGGTAACTCAAATCTTTTTTGACAACTGAAGCGTTTTCGTTCACAAACTGGGCGATTGCATTAGAAGAAATATATTTTTCTCCTTTTGCTTCGAGCGACTGCAAAACACTTAGATAAATTGGTATTCTTTTTAAACTAGCAACTGGTATGCTTCTAAGTTTACTGCTATCCATTTGACTCTCCTTTAATATTCGATATTTTTATATCGGTAAAATTATATCTAATTATAACTACTATTGTCAAACATTTTATTACAAAAAATAAAACATTTTAGTTTATTTTTAAAAATGTATAATTTTATTGCTAATTAACTCATAAATTTGTATAAATATTATTGTTTCATTTAGTAATAAAATGTATACATATATTATTTAAATGCTTATTTTACCTTTTTAGTTTTTGATATTTGTAAATATTTTATTCATTTTTTGCAAATAATAAATATAAAGTATAAAAACTTATTTACATAGTAAATAGATTTTTGTTTTTATACTTGACAGCATATTTAAAATCAAATATACTAATAGTTGACTAAACTATGAGGCTAGATATTATCTTACAAAAAATTATATTAAAAGAGGGAAAAAAATGGAAAATTTTGAATCTTGGAATGGCTTTAAAGGTCGTCTTTGGAAAGAAGAAGTGAATGTTCGTGATTTCATTCAAAATAACTATACACCATACACTGGTGATTCTTCATTCTTAGTTGGACCAACAGAAGCAACAAACAAATTATGGGACAGATTACAACAATTACAAAAACAAGAAAGAGCGCAAGGTGGCGTTTTAGAATGTGAAACAGAAGTTGTTACAAGTCTTACAGCCTATGGTGCAGGCTACATTGATGAATCAATGAAAGATTTAGAACAAATTGTTGGTCTTCAAACAGATAAACCACTTAAGAGAGCATTTATGCCTTATGGTGGTATTAAAATGGCTCAAGAAGCATGTAAAACTTATGGATATACTCCAAATCCAGCATTTGATAAAATATTTAATGAATATCATAAAACACATAACCAAGGTGTTTTTGACGCATATACTGCTGAAATGAAAAAGGCTAGACACTCTCATATCATCACTGGTCTTCCAGATACTTATGGTAGAGGAAGAATTGTAGGTGACTATAGAAGAATTGCTCTTTATGGTATTGACTTCTTAGTTGCTGAAAAGCAAAAAGATTTTGCAAACTGTGGTAACGGAACTATGACTGATGATGTTATTAGACTTCGTGAAGAAATCACAATGCAAATTAAAGCTCTTAAGGGTATCAAAGAAATGGCTGCAATCTATGGTCATGACATTTCTAAGCCAGCAACAACTGCTAAAGAAGCTGTTCAATGGCTTTACTATGGATACCTTGCAGCTATCAAAACACAAAACGGCGCTGCAATGAGTGTAGGTAGAATTTCAACATTCTTAGATATTTATATTTCAAGAGATTTAGCAAACGGAACAATTACAGAAACAGAAGCACAAGAACTTATTGACCACTTAGTTATGAAATTAAGAATGGTTAAGTTTGCTAGAATCCCATCTTACAACCAACTCTTCACAGGTGACCCAGTTTGGGCTACTGTTGTTGTTGGTGGAACAGGCTTAGATGGTAGACCAATGGTTACTAAGAACGACTATCGTTTCCTTAGAACACTTGAAAACATGGGACCATCTCCAGAACCAAACCTTACAATTTTATATTCATCAAGACTTCCAGAAAACTTCAGAAAATATTCTGCTGAAATCTCTATTAGAACAAGTTCTGTTCAATACGAAAATGATGACATTATGAAACCAGTTTGGGGTGATGATTACGCAATTTGTTGTTGTGTATCTGCAACTCAAACAGGTAAAGAAATCCAATTATTTGGTGCAAGAGCAAACCTCGCTAAGTGTTTACTTTATGCAATTAATGGTGGTGTTGATGAACACTCTCATGAACAAGTTGCTCCAGCATATGCTCCAATCACAAGCGAATATCTTGATTATGATGAAGTAATGAAGAAATTTGATGTTATGATGGAATGGCTTGCAGGTTTATATGTAAATACTTTAAACCTTATCCATTATATGCACGATAAGTATTATTATGAAGCAGCAGAAATGGCTCTTATCGATACAGATGTAAGAAGATCATTTGCAACAGGTATTGCAGGATTCTCACACGTTATCGATAGTTTAAGTGCTATTAAGTATGCAAAAGTTAAAGTTGTTAGAGATGAAACAGGTCTTGCAGTTGACTATATTACAGAAGGTGACTTCCCTAAATATGGTAACGATGATGACAGAGCAGACGACATTGCTTGTTGGCTCCTTAAGACATTTATTGAAAAGATTAAGCACAACCATACTTATAGAAATTCTGAACCATCAACATCAATCTTAACAATCACATCAAATGTTGTTTATGGTAAAGCAACAGGTAATATGCCTAACGGTAGAAGAGATGGAACTCCACTTTCTCCAGGTGCTAACCCAAGTTATGGCGTAGAAAAGAATGGTTTAATCGCTTCTCTTAACTCACTTGCAAAACTTCCATACACATGGGCTCTTGATGGTATTTCTAATACTCAAACAATCAACCCATCTGCTCTTGGACACAGCGAAGAAGAACAATCAAAGAACTTAGTTCAAGTTATGGACGGTTACTTTGATCAAGGTGCTCACCACCTTAACGTAAACGTATTTGGTGTTGAAAAACTTATTGATGCTATGGAACATCCAGAAAAAGAAGAATATGCTAACTTCACAATCCGTGTATCTGGTTATGCAGTTAAATTCATTGACCTTACAAAAGAACAACAAATGGACGTAATCGCAAGAACTTGCCATGGAAGTTTATAAGGGTCTAGTAAATACAATTGAAACATTTGGCTCAGTTGATGGGCCAGGTGTTAGATTTGTAATATTCTTGCAAGGTTGCAAGATGCGTTGCAAATATTGTCATAACCCAGAAACTTGGGCTCCAAAATGTGATGAAGCAAAAGAGTGGACCCCACAAGATATGTTTAACTATGCTTATCGTTATCATTTCTATTGGGGAAAAGATATGTCTAATGGTGGTATAACTGTTAGTGGTGGAGAACCACTACTTCAGATTGATTTTGTGATTGAACTTTTTAAAATTGCAAAAGCAAATGGTGTTCATACTGCAATAGACACAACTGGTCAAACATTTTCACAAGATGACGGCTACCTTGAAAAGTTAGATAAACTTATGGAAGTTACAGACCTATTTATTGTTGATTTAAAAGCATTTGATAAAGACTTGCACAGGTCACTTACAGGTGTAGATAATACAAATATCTTAGAGTTTATGAAGTATTTATCAAAAAGTGGCAAAAAGATGTGGATTAGAAGAGTTTTAGTTCCAAATCTTACAGATGGCGAAGAAGATTTAATAAATACTAGAAAATTTATTGAATCACTTGAAACTGTTGAAAAAGTTGAAGTATTACCTTATCACACACTTGGCTTATTTAAATGGCAAAAACTTAAAATAAACTATCCACTTGATGGTTACAGAAGCCCAACAAAAGATGAAGTTTTAAGAGCAAATACACTTCTAAATACAGAAAAATATAAATAATAAAAAGACTGAGATTTTTCTCAGTCTTTTTTGTGTAATAAAAAAATTTAAGTTGACAAAATTATTTAATAATAATATACTAATAATAGTTGAATAGGTATTCAACCATTAACTATATTGTGAGATTATTATGGGAAAAACAGAACTTACTTGTGATTGTGAGATTGTTCATAAAGAGAAAGTTGAAAAGGCTAAAGATTATTTAATTGAAGAAAATAAATTATTGAAAATCACTGAACTTTATAAGGCAATGTCTGATAGCACAAGAATAAAAATTATAAATATTTTAAAAGATAATGAACTTTGTGTTTGTGATATAGCAGTAATATTAAATATGACAAAATCTGCAGTTTCTCACCAACTTAAAAATTTGAGAGAAAAGGGAATAATTAAAAGTAGAAAAGATGGGAAAATGGTTTTATATACTTTAGCAGATGAGCATATTAGACAAATTTTTAGTATTAGTGCAAAACATATAAATGAATGTAATTAAATTATAAATTCATTAAAAATGTAAAAATTCAGTTTAAATGATAAAAAATAAACAAAAATATATATTTTTGGAGTAATTATGAAGATTAAGTTTGAGGGGCTTAATTGCCCAAATTGTGCAAAGAAATTAGAAGCACAACTTAATAAAATAGATGGAATTGAAAGTGCAAAAATAGATTTTTTTAAAGGCACAATAGAATTTGAAAGTAAGAGCGAAAAAAAGGCTTTAAAGGAAGTTGTAAAAACAGCAAAATTATTTGAACCAAATATTAAGATAAGCACTGCGAACGATGGAAAAAAAGACAATACAAAGTTTATTATAGATTGTTCACTTCTTGCTCTTGGTATAGTGCTTGGACTTGTGTCAATTTTTGCACCACTTGCACCTTGGGCATACTGGACTATGCTTTTTGCAAGTGCGATACTTATGGGTTATACAACTTATTATAAGGCAGGTAGACTTCTTTTAAAAGGTGTTATAAACGAAAATTTACTTGTTACTATTTCGGTTTTTGGAGCAATTGCAATTGGAGAGCATTTTGAAGGTCTAATGGTTATTGCTCTTTATCAAATAGGTAAGGTTTTAGAAGGATTAGCAGTTAGCAAATCTAAAAAATCCATTGAGGCGCTTACAAACTTTAAACCAGAATTTGCCGTGCTTCTTTCAGGTGATAAGGAAGTAAAGGTTTCACCAAAACAAATTAAAATTGGTGATGTTATCATTGTTAGACCAGGAGAGAGAGTTTCTGTTGATGGAATAGTTGAAAGTGGTAGTGCGTCACTAGATCTTCAAAGTTTAACAGGTGAAAGTTTACCAGTTGCAGTCAAAGAAGAAAACGAAGTTTTATCAGGCTCAATTGTTCTTGATGGAGTCCTTAAAATTAAGGCAACTAAAAAATATGAAGAAAGCACAGTTAATACCATTATTAATCTTATTGAAACAGCATCGGAAAAAAAGTCAAAAACAGAGACTTTTATATCAAAAATCACCAAGTGGTATACACTTGGTGTAATAGTTCTTTCAGTGCTAGTTTTTGGAATTGTAATGCTTGCTACCAAAAACTTTGATACAGCAATTTATCGTGGACTTATATTTTTAGTTGTTTCTTGCCCTTGCGCTTTTGCTATCTCTGTTCCACTATCTTATTTTTCAGGACTTGGCAATGCTTCTAAAAATGGTATTTTAATAAAAGGTTCAAATTATCTTGATGCTTGTGCAAAACTTAATATTATTGCTTTTGATAAGACAGGAACAATTACAACAGGCGAGTTTGAAATTGAAAAGATTGAGAGTTTAAAGGAAGAGTATAGTGAAAATGATATTATTTATTTATCTAGTTTAGGTGAACAGTATTCGCTCCACCCACTTGCTAAGTCAATTATAAAAGAAAATAAAAAAGAACTTGTAGAAGTTGCTAATGTAAAAGAAATTGCTGGAGAAGGAGTTTATTTTACATTTAAGAATAAAGAATATTTTGTTGGAAGAAAGAGTGATAATTTGCAAGGCACAGTGGTAGAACTTTTTGAAAATGAAATAAAGATTGGTCAAATTACTTTAAAAGATAAAATAAAAGACAACTCTGAAGTTACTTGCAAAAATCTTAAAAAATTAAATATAAAAACTGTTATGCTCTCTGGCGATAATAAAGATGTTGCTAGCAGTGTTGCAAATGAAGTTGGCATTGATGAATCTTATGGAGAACTCTTGCCACAAGATAAGTATGATTGGATTAAGCAAAAAATTGAAAACCCTAATAATGTGGTAGGTTATGTAGGTGATGGCTTAAATGATGCTCCGTCGCTAATGCTTGCTAGTGTTGGTTTCTGTATGGGTATTAAGGGGAATTCAGCAAGCATTGAAGCATCAGATATTGTTATTGCAAACGATAACATTACAAAAATTCCACTTGCAATTGATATATCTAAATACACAAGAAAGATAGTTTGGCAAAATATAATTCTTTCAGCAATTATAAAAGTAACATTTTTAACGCTAGGTGCAATTGGTGTAACAGGAATGCTTGCAGCAGTAATTGCAGATGTTGGTGTAACTGTTATGGCAATACTTAACAGCCTAAGAGCATTAAATTATAAAAGTAAAAAATAAAAACAATGTTCATATTTTTGATAAACCATCAAATGAAAAATATAAATAATGTAAAAAACACGGAAATTAATCCGTGTTTTTACATTTTATATAAAAATATTACTAAAAATAGTTAAATATTATAATAAAATTGATTAAATATTATGTGAATTTAATAAAATTGTATTTTTTTATTAAAGTTTAATAAATAATTACAATTTAATAAATGTTTAAAAATTGTTTTAAAATAGAACTTCAAAAACATTATCTTCTGTTATAGGTTCTCTTATAGATATACTTTGTCTTATATTATAAGGGCAATTATCAATAGTGTCTCTAAGTTCATTGTAGAGTTTTTCATAGTTTTTTTCTTAAATGAGTTTATCAAATTTCTCTTTAGCATAGCCCTTTGGTAATATTTCTTTAACGAAATTATAGTAAATGTTTAGTGCATCGTATAAATGCTCTTGCATAATGTTTTCTCTCTTTTGAAAACCCTCATAAGCAAGGTCAACAATTGTTACATCTTCAAGACTGTATTTTTTAGCAAGTTTATTATAAGCCTCTTCGCCAACTAAACTTTTAAAGTTAGTGTAAAGTGTTGAGTAGTTTCTCATTTGTAAAAATGATGCTTCTTTTCCATCAATAGATTTATTAAATTCAAGCATTTGATTAATTATAAACTCAAGGTCAGATTTTGTTACATTTGCTCTATTATATCTTACAATTCCCATAAAATTGCTAATAGCATAGTAATTAGCATCTCTTTCCATTGAATTATATCTATAATCATCTTTAGGAATAGAATCTTCTTTTCCGTGCATACTTAAATAGTTTCTCATTAAGTTTTCATTTTTCAAAAATTGTATTCTTGCATACTCAAATGTGTTTTTATCGCAGTGTTTAAATCTATACCATTGATAAGCATGTCTATTTTCGTGAGTGAGTAGAAAGTTATATTTTCCAAGACAACTAATGTCTTTATACTTTTGATAATATTTAAGTGGATATTTTACAAAGAACATTTCTTCATAACCAACAGCACCTTCAACTAAATGTTCTTTATCATCATCATTATAAATAGGACCATCTTTAACTGTTACTTTTTTAAGTGGAATACCATGAGATTTTGCAAATCTAAGACTATATTCTTGAAAAATTTGTAAAACTTCATTATTTGGTCTTGCTAAAAGTTCTTCAGTATTGTGTATTAAAATTCCAAGTTCATTATCAGATAATTTTCTAAACTTTGTTTTAGGGTAATGGTAAGAATAGTTGTTTAGTGAGTGAAAACTTCCGACTAGTTTTTTATATTTTTGAATTTCGCCCATAAATAAAATCTCCAAAGCGTAATAAATAATCTATTTGGTAACATTGTATCAAAAAGATTAAAATATTTCAATACCATTATTTTATTTAAATTTTATTTTTCATTATAAAAGTATACAAAAATTAATAAAAATGTATTTATTAATAAAATTTAATTATAATTTTACAAAATAGCACGAAAAAATAAAAAATACATTAAATAAAAATTTAATGTATTTTTAGTTAAAATAAGTATTCAAAAACATTATCACGAGTTAGTGGCTTTTTTACTTGCATATTTGGACTGAGTGAAAAACCACTATTGTCTAATATATCAACCATTTCATCATAAAGGTCTTTAAATGTTCCGTTTTTGATATGCTCATCAAACTTCTCTTGTGAGTAACCGTTTGGAAGCAATTTTTTTACAAAATCATAGTAGAGTTTTAAACCGTCTACTAAATATGAGTTCATATTTTGCTCTCTTTCTTGAACAAGGTTAATTGCGTCTGAAATAATTTGTCCATTTTCAAGGTCATATTTTTCAGCAAGTTTTTCGTATGCTTCAAGTCCAATGCAATTTTTAAACTTTGTATAAATACGAGCAAAGTTTTCAATTTGTTTTCTTGAAGCAGGAGTTCCGTTTTTCGCTTCGTTAAAGTCAAGCATTTCAGTTATCAGGTCTTCAAGATTTGCAATTGAAATGTCTGCTTTTTTATCTTTAACAAGGTCCATATAAAGGCTAATTGCAAAATAGTTGGCGTCCCTTTCAAGAGAGTCGTAAGTGTAGTCATCACTTGCTAGTTGATTTTTATCCCCAAAATTTAAAAGATAATCTCTCATTAACTTTTCATTTCTCATAAATGAAATAAAAGTGTAGTCAGGTTCATTTTTATTAAAATTTTTAAATTTATATGTTTGGTAAGCGTGTCTATTTTCGTGAGCAATAGTGAAAAAGTAGTTCCCAATTTTATATTCATCTCTAAATTTTAAGTAATCATCAAGAGAGTATCTTACAAAATACATTTTCTTATCTTCTAAAATTCCGTCAATAAGTTTTCCGTCCCTTGTATATTTAGGGGCTTTTTTCATACCGACTTTTTTAAGTGGAATATCCATAGTTTGAGCAAGACGACTACTAAGTTCTGTGCAAATTTCTAAAAACTCGCTCTTTGGGGAAGATAAGAAATTTTCATTATCTCCAACAAGATTAAAAAGTGTTATTCCATCTAAATCACTAAAAGATGTTTCAGGGTATTTATAAGAGTAGTTTCTTGGTGTTTTATGTATTTGAATTAACAACTTAAAATTTTTAATACTTCTTTTTGTAGTGTTCATTTATAAACTCCGTTTGCCATATTTATATTTTTATTGTATCAAATAGATATTGTTTTTTCAATATGATTTTAAAATTTACTAAAAATTATATATAATAATTATTATCTTAATATTGTAAAACAAAATTTAGTGTGATATAATGCTATTAGGAGAGGTGCTTATGGCAGAAAATCTTGACTGGGAAAAAATTATGAAAGAATTTGATGAAGGTATGATGAAAGCCGAGATTATCAGTAATCAAGTTCGAGAAGAAAGAAAAAATCCCGATAATTATAATCTTAAAGAAATGGCAGATAGGGTTAATAAATATCTTGATGAAAAGAAAACTGCTTATAAAGAAGTATACGAGATTAATAAGGTAGGCGACGACAATGAGTAAGATTTTAGATGTGGCAATTGATACCTGTGTATTTTTTAAAATGATTGAATACAATAACTTTGTGGAAGCATATGGTGAAAAATATCTTTCACAACTTATTACTTTGAAAGAAAAAGAGTTAAAAGATATAAAAACTGATATTAGAGCATCTCTTGGAACAGATTTTTTCAAAAAGTATGAAAATTTACCATTTGAACATCAGATTGAAAAGTATAAATCTTATGCAACTAACATTGAATCAAGATGTCTTAATGGTATGAATGAGGCTATGGAACTTGCAAATAATGCACAGACTGAAGAAGACCAAATGAAATATTTTCAAATTTATGAAAATTATTATAATCAATTAAATGCATTGCTTGGAGATTCCACAATTAATGAAAATTTAATTAAAATTAATGAATATAGAATGCAAAAAGATATTGTTGAAGTTGGTAAAATTTATCAAGCAGCACTCAATGGTGAGTTTGATTTATATTGCAACTTTATTGCATTTGATGAAGTTTTATATCACACTCAAAGAAGAGATAATCCTCACTTTTTAACTTACGATTTATCGGAAGTCAACGCTTTAACTGATAGAGTTGTAAAAGTTGTTTCAACAAAATCACAAGATGTCCTTGATATTGTAGATATGCTTGCTCAAGAGTATAGAACAGGTAATGGCAGAGTTAATGAAAAACCAATGGACGCAGATGTAAATTCTCTTGATGAATTTGGTGATTCAAAAATTGCAGCATTTTCAAATTTAACTGGTATGATTTTAATAACTCTTAATGGCAAAGACTTCATCTTTGATAAGGGTTATAGATGGGGTAATGATAATATTAGAAAACATTTGCAATACACAAACTCAAAATATGATTTTACCACAGATGCGAGTGTTTATTCTCCAAAAGAACTTTTAGAAGGTAAGGTAAATACACCACAAATTCAAAGTAAGATTTTAAATTATGTTGATATATCTGAAAATTCAACTTATGGTAATAACCGAGAAAATGAAGAAGAAAATGTAAATGAACTTTCTTAAAAATTTATAAAAATGTATAAATAACCTTAAATAAGAGGTTTTTATACATTTTTTTATTTATAAATTATGAAAATATTAATCAAAATAAATTTTGCTATTTAAATGCTTTTTGTTATAATAAAACTAGAAAATTATAAGGAAATTATTATGAGTGAATTTATAATAAAGGAAATAGAAGAAAAAGTTATTTTAGAAAAATACATAGGAAATGACACTGAAATTACTATTCCTGAAAATATTACAGAAATTAAGGAAAAGTCTTTTTTAGATTGCAAAAATTTAGTAAAAGTAACCATTGGTAAAAATGTTAAAATTGTAGAAAATAATGCTTTTTATAATTGTGAGAATTTGAAAGAAGTTATAATTAAAGATGAAAAGACAATCATTAAAGAATTCTCATTTTTTAAATGCTTTTCAATAAATTTTAATATGTATGAAAACGCAGCATATTTAGGAAATTGTGAAAATCCTTATTTGATTTTATTTAAGCCAATAAATAGAAATATCACGACTTGCACGATTCACAAAGAAACAAGGGTTATAAATTCATTTTCTTTTAGAAATTGTAAAAATTTAGTTTCTTTAACGCTTCCTGAAAATGTAGAATTTGTCGGAAAGTTGGCTTTTTGGTTTTGTAGTTCACTTAGAAAATTGATAATTTATAATAGTGGAATTAAAATAGATAAAGATTGCATTGAAGAGTATGATAATGAAATTGAATTTATTTATTATGGGACAGAAAAAAATGATTTTATAAAAAATGAAAAAGTTATTTCTGTTTTTGCACCAAATATTGATTTTTCGAGAGTTGCTTCAACTTATAAAGAAAAATATTTAAGTGGATTTTTAAAAAATTATAAAGATTATGAAATTAACCCTAAAATTTTTAGTCAATATGTTAATTATGTGAGTAATAATAAAACGAGATTTTTTGAAATTTTTGATAAAAATTATTGTCAGTTTATGACCGAAAATCAAATCTTAAAAATAGAAGATATTGACTTTTTGATTGAAAAAATGACAAATGAAAATCAAATGGAAGTGGTTGCAACTTTGCTTGATTATAAAAATAAAAACTTTACTTTTAAGCAAATTGAAAAACAGTTTGAAAAATCACTTGTTGAAGAGAAAAAAGTAACATTAAAAAGTTTGCTTCCTATTTGGAATATAAAAAAATTAGATAACGGAAACTATGAAATCCTAGGTTATAAAGGTAACTATAATGAAATAGAATTTCCTTATAAAATCGCAAATTCGGTTGTTGAAAGTGTATCTTTAAATGGTTCTTTATCTGAAAATTCGCTTGAAAAAGCAAAAGATATAAAAAAAGTTGTAATTCCTGAGGGAATAAAAGAACTCGGAATGATGGCTTTTTCTAAGTGTTATAGTTTGGTAAGTTTAGTTCTTCCAAATAGTTTAGAAACGGTTAGAAAAGATGCTTTTTATAGATGCAATGCTCTTAGGTTTAATACTTTTGAAAATGCTGTTTATTTTGGAACGGTTGATAATCCTTATTATATTTTTATAAAACCTGTTGATAATAATGCAAAATCTTGTGTAATTCATAACGATACAAAAATTATTTCTGATGGTGCTTTTGGTGGGTGCAGAATGCTCAGAAGTATTATTATTGGTGATAATGTAAAATCTATTAGCAAAGAGATGTTTAGAAATTGTATCAATTTAAAAGATGTAAAAATTGGAAGGTCTGTTGAAAAAATAGAAGATAATGCTTTTTATAATTGCAAAGGACTAAGAATTTTAAATATACCAAGCAAAGTAAATTTTATACATAAAAACGCCTTTGAAAACTGTTTTTATAGTTTAAATTTTTGTATAGAAAACAACCCATATGTAGAAACCTTTGCAAAATCAATGAAAATAAAATACAAAAAAGTAAAAAAGATAGATTAATAATGTTAAAAAATTCAGTTATATTTATTATAGAAAAGAAAAACACAAAATTAAATTAAAGTTAATTTTGTGTTTTTCTAATTGTTTTATGATTTAAAAAGTTTCAATAATTATTTCGTCAAATCCTTCTTCTTTTGTTGGCATTTGAAAAGATTGACTATATTTTTGAAGAACACTTTCATCAATTTTATGTGGATAGTCAGATTCGTTTCTTTTATGTAATCTTTCAATACATTTTTCAAGAGGGGTATTAATTACATAACAAATTTTATTACATTTAACTCTTATGTTTGTAAAGAGTCTTCTTCTAGTTTTTAAATTAATATTTGTTGCATCAATTAGAACATTTTTGTTTTTTCGTAAGTAGATATTCATTAGCATATAAACCGTTCTAAAAATTTCTGCATTGTCAAAGTTAGGGTAGTGTTCCCTAAGACTGTCAGAACTTATAATAACTGCATTGTATTTTTCGGCAAGTTCTTTTGCTCTTGTAGATTTTCCAGAACATTGAATTCCACACATAACGATTAAATTTAAATCCATAAATACTCCTTAAATTTATAAGTGTTTCATATAAACTCATAATAAATATATTATTTATTTTGTCAAGTTTTATTCTATTAGCATAAATTATAATATCTAAAGTTATTGGAAAGCAGTTCAAAGAACTATTTTTAAATAAGTGATGGTCATTTCAATCTGTAATGAGATGTGATAGCAACAAGTTCGTTGGATTTTAATAATTTTAAGGTTAAAAATATAGAAATTTTGATAAAAATAAAAATTAATAAAATTTTAAAAAACTTTTAAAATATTGTTGACAAATAAAATTATATTTGTTATTATATAAGAGCATTTTGAAGAAAACGCAAAGATATATGGGGGTATAGCTCAGCTGGCTAGAGCACTTGCCTTGCAAGCAAGGGGTCATCGGTTCGATTCCGATTATCTCCACCATATAGGACTATAGCTCAGTTGGTTAGAGCACCACCCTGATAAGGTGGGGGTCGGTGGTCCGAGTCCACTTAGTCCTACCAAATTTTCACTCCCTTGTGGAGTGATTTTTTATTGTCAAAAATCCTTGTGAATGCTGATAATTTCAGGGTTTACAAGGATTTTATTTTTTTATTTTCTTCTATACAATAGTTATAAATATATAATTATGCTCAAATATTCAAAATTATTCAAATTTCCCTAAAAATCGTTCAAAAACTGCCTAAAACTGCCTAAAACTATCGTATTTGCTGTCAATTGCTGTCAATCATTTTTTGGCTTAAATTTTATGTAATCTTTGATAAAATAAACATTCACATTTTTATCAAATTTTTCAATTTTTATAATTGCTGTCAAAAAACGCACTCGTTTGAAAAAGGGGTCTCTTTTTTTGCCTAAATTTAATAATTTTTTATATATAAATAAAAAAAAGAGCTAGATAACATTTTTGTTTTCTAACTCTTTTTTCTTTTGTTTTTCTTATTAAATTTATTAAAGACCTAATTTTTGTTTATATTTTTGAATTTCTCTCATTTTGATTAACTCATAAATTTTATCGTCAAACTCTTTATCACTTAAATTTGCGTAATCTATTTCTTGCTTATTTTCTTTTATAATCTCTGGTTGTTTTTGTTCCTTAGGTTCACTTGTAGGGAAAATTCCAATTTCTTCACTGTCTTCAAACTTGCTGAAATCATTTACATCTATTTTGTGATTGGTATAATCAGCTTCTGTTTTTGTTGATGTAAATCTACAATTAAATTGTTTATTAAGAACATCTGTTGCTTTCTTAAAGTAAGATTTATCTACTGAGTTATAAGTTGTAAGTGTTGTATTAACTGACTTATGTCCTAATAATGCTTGAATTACTTTTGGATTTTGCTCGGCTTCAAATAAGGTATTTGAATAGGTATGTCTTAAAGTATGAAAATGTATATCAAGATTATTTAAATTATGTTTTTCTAAAAATTTTTTTTATAATATTAAATTTTATCAAAAATATTTTATAATGTAA
>JAFTMY010000133.1 GCA_017452165.1 Clostridia bacterium
GAGTGTTTTTTTTTGCGAAAATTAATAAGGAAAAAAGAACCGGCACAATTTGTTCATAGTTCACAAATTCCCGTGCTTAGTGACGCTCGATGCAAAGCACTCGCTATTCCGTCACAAAAACTTTGCTCCTTACAAGTCCGAGCCATCAGCACCAAGAAGCACTCGAAAGAGTGTTTTTTTTGTGCGAAAATAATTAAGAAATTTTGTAATAACATTAACCTATAAAATGAAAGTGTGTTATAATGAAATTATAGGAGTAATTTATGAAAGATTTAATGAAAAGTAATATATATGATTGTTCAGATAAAATTATAATCGTTGGAAGTTGTTTAAAATCAATGCAACCAAAAGTATTTGAAGAATTAGAAAATATGAATCTACCAATATTTGATTTATGCTTAGAGCAAACACATATAAATATGGCTATAACAAAACTGCTTGGTATGATTAGAGCAAAGAAAATTTCAAAAGTAATTTTTGCAAGTGTTGATAAATCTCCTCATTGTATTCAACTTCATTATTTACAAGATGAGATTATAAAATTAGGTTTTAATATTGAATTTATAAACTATGTTGCAGTAGATAATACGTTAATAAAAATAGATAAAGAAACAATTTCTTTATCAAAAAATTTATCTAAACTTAATATTTTAGCAAATGCTAATAAATAAAGATTTGGTATAATTTCATTTATTATATTCATTTATAATTTCTTATAGGTATTTACAAATAAATATTGAAATGTTATAATAATTATGTTCAAGGAGTTTTATATGGAAAAATTCGTTTTTTATAAGATATATTATTTTGAAGATAAAGGCACAGGTCAAAAATATTATTTTGAAGATAAGTCGGATTGTAATATGGCGAGATTTATTGCCTATAAGCGTTATGATGGTGAAAGGATTTCAAGAAGAAATTATGTTGTTCCTGTAACTCAAGTAAAATCTGCTTTAGTTGATGAAAATACACTTAAAAAACTTAAGGTAAATAAGCATTTAAGTCAAAACGAAGGTGTTTATGAACCACAACCAGAATAAAATAAATTTAAAAAATAAAAATGTATTTAACTATGATTGTTAAATACATTTTTTATTAATTATAAAAAAACATTTTAGCGTAATCAGATAAAAATTCACCTTTACTAAGTTTTATTTTGTAAGAAGCATTTTCATCATTTACATTTTGAGTGTAAAAATCTTTCCACTCGCTAATTTTTTGGTCTATAAATTTTTGAGGATTACCCCTGTTTTTCATTCAACTAATGTATTCATCACAAAGTGTAATATCTGCATAAACTAAGCAGTAAGGAATATTGTTTTCTACTAAGTAATTGATAATATCCTTTTGATTATATGAAAGCATACAAATATTCCCTTTTTTTAATTCTTCATTTAATCTCTTATAGACATACTCTTTTGAGTCGGTATTTACAACTTTTCCACGATTAAGTTTTGTGCTTTCAAGTTCGAAGTCTGATTTTCCTTCAAGTCCATATTTATAAATAGCCTTTTCTCCATCTAAATCAATAAATCTTTTATCAATTTTTGCAAGATAGGTCTTACCAATAGCAGGACCAGAAACAATAACTTTGCAATTAATCATATAATTCTCCTTTATTTTGTTTTCAATATTAAACCACTAAGAAATAATCTTAGTGGTTTTTGTAAGTAAATTTATTGATTAGCCATTTGAAGTCTATTATCAAGCATTTCATCAAATTTATCGAGCATTTTAAGAGAATCTGCTGTCATTTCAGGATTTTGAGCAAGGTTATCTGACCTACCCACCATTACAAGATATCTAAGGAGTGATTCTCCATCACCAACTTCGCTAAGTTCCTTAATTTCTCCATTAATAAGTTTATCGTTTAATTTTCTATGGTGTGGGTTTTTAACTTCACCAGTTTGAATAAACATAAAAATATCATGTTTGTCTACAAGTTTGGCGATAACTTTAGTATCTTTTTCATTAAAACCAATTTGTGGTAGAAATCTATTCGCTATTTTTTCACCTGCTTTATTGTGATTAAAGAAACTATCAATTTCTACACCCTTTTTCATTCTAGTTAAGTGGCATTCAGGTTTGCCAATGTCATGAAGAAACATAGTATAAGCAAGCATTATTCTATCTTTTTCAGGTAAGCCCTTGCTTTGTTTATTCATTGCTTCAACAGAGTGAAGAATATGGTCTAATACATTATAAATATGCCAAGGATTGTTTTGTTCTCTTTTTGCACAATCATCAATTTCAGGTAAAACTGAAACTAAATGTTTTTTAAAGTTAGGATTGTTTTCATACTCATTATGAAAAACTTTTACAACGTCATCTGAAAGAAGCACTTTATCTAAATAAGATTTAAAATCCATAAATTACCACCTAAATATTTAATACATATAAATTATAACACAAAGTTTATAAAAAATCTATATTTATTTAAAAATTTATTAAAGTGATATTTTGTTGTAAAATTAATTTGGAAAATAAAACGAATAAAAGTATAATAAAATGGAAATTGATTGAAAATAGATAAGAAAATTATTAAAGGAGATTATTTATGGCTGTTAAATTAAACGAAAACAAAGAAATAGTAGAAAGACTTAGAGAGGGGCTTAAACGAAAAAATGGATACTGCCCTTGCAAAGTTCAAATAATAGAAGAAAACAAATGTATGTGCAAGGAATTTAGAGACCAAATTGCAGACCCTAATTTTGAGGGATACTGCCATTGTATGCTCTATTATAAATCAAAAGATTAAGAGGAATTAATATGAAAAGATATGATGAACTTACAAAATTTGAAAGAGAAAAACTATATAATAATTTAAAATTAACTTACGACAAGTTTTGTGAAATGAATTTAAAACTTGACCTTTCTCGAGGAAAACCAAATATGGGACAACTTGATATTAGTGAAAGTCTTTTATCTATGCCACTTACAAAAGAAGATTATATTTGTAATGGTGTAGATTATAGAAACTATGGTATTTTAGATGGAGTGCCAAAAGCAAAGGAACTTTTTTCAGATATTTTAAATATTCCTAAGGATTATATTTTCGTTGGAGGAAATTCATCACTTCAACTTATGTATGATTTACTCAGCAAAGCAATGCTTTTTGGTTTAAAAAATTCGGAAAGACCTTGGTGTAAGGAGGAAGGACTTAAGTGGATTTGTATAACACCAGGATATGATAGACATTTTAAAATAACAGAAACCTTAGGTTTTGAACTTGTGTCAGTAAAAATGACAAAAGATGGACCAGATATGGACGAAGTTGAAAGACTAGCATTAGACCCAAAGGTAAAAGGTATTTGGTGTGTTCCAAAATACTCTAACCCAACAGGAAATACTTACTCAAATGAAGTTGTAACAAGACTTGCTAAGATGAAATGCTCTGCTCCTGATTTTTGTATTATGTGGGATAACGCTTATGCTATTCATGATTTTTCAGATGACGGCGATAAACTTCTCGATATTTTTAGTGAGGCGAAAAAGTATGGTAATGAAGATAGAGTTTATTGTTTTTCATCAACATCTAAAGTAACTTTCCCAGGCGCTGGTGTTTCAATTATGGCAACAAGCCCTAGTAATTTAAAATATATTATGCCATACATTTCAGTTTCAACTATTGGATATGATAAATTAAATCAATTAAAACATATTAAGTTTTTGAAAGATGCTGAAAATACTCATAACCAAATGATGAAACTTGCAAGCATAATAAAACCAAAGTTTGAAATTACACTTAGTGCTCTTAGCGACCTTAATGGACTTGGAATTGCCGAGTGGTCTAAACCAAATGGTGGATATTTTATCTCACTTGATATTTTAGTTGGTTCTGCTAAAAGAGTTTATGAACTTATGAAAAATGCAGGAGTAACACTTACAAGTGTTGGTGCTACCTATCCTTATGGAAAAGACCCAGAAGACAAAAACTTGCGACTTGCCCCAACTTACCCTGAAAATGAAGATCTTTCCCTTGCCTGCATAATTTTAGTTCTTTCAGTTAAACTTTCAGCCCTTGAAAAGTTGTTAAAAGATTAAAAAGAAAAAAATAATTAGAATAAATTAAAAATAAATAAAAAATAGAATATTTAATTAAAATAAATTAAAACAAATTATAATAATATAGAATATATTATAAAAAAATAAAATAAAAATCACTACATTTAACATAATCGTTATTGTAGTGATTTTTTGTATAAATTTATAAAATATATATAAATCAATAAAAATTAATAATAGTGGTCAAATACCCTGCTATTTTTAATTGATTCTATTGCATATTGAGTTGCAAGAGAAGAATTTAACTGTTCTCTATTTATGCTAATACTTTCTTCTTGTAAACTTATTGATTTGTTAAATGAATTTGTTATTTCATTTGCAAAATTTATTGAGTTATTACTAAGATTTGTTATATTGTCATTCATATCTTGAAGTTCAAAACGAAGTCCTTGAACAGAAACATTTAGTTCATTAATTCTAGCACAAATTTTATCAATACCTCTAATTACTCCATTTTGAAAGGCTTTATTTTCATAGTAAAAAATACCCTCTCTAACTGTGTCAACTAAGTCATTTCTAAATGCAAAATCTAAAACTAAAACACAATCAATAAATCTAAAATCTTTTTTAATAATATCAGTTTTTGCGTAACTATCTTGTAAAATGTTATTAAGTTCAATAGCACTCTCTTCACAAATTTTAGCCTGTTCATTTAAAATTTTAGCCTGTTCTTTTGCAATTCTAAGTTTATATTTATTTTCAATAACTTGATTTTTGTAATCAAAAGACTCGTTCTTGCTTGTTTCTAAAACAGCTTCAACAAGAGCATCTGTTTCTATATTATGTTTTCTCTCTTTTTTATAATTTTTTATAAAAAATATTATAAATATTATAAAAAATATAATTATAATTGATAATATAATTCCAGTTCCAATTCCAATTTTTTTATTTAACAATATATATAAACCATAACCCAAAAGACCTAATGATCCAAATAAAAAGAAAAATGCCCAAAAGTAAAAATCACTTATAAAATCTAAAAATTTCTTCACAAGTTCATAAATATCTAATAAAGACTTTTTTAATAAATAAAAAATATGGGGTTTATTATATTTTTTATTTGTTTCTAAAATAGCATTACCTTTTTTTACAGAATTATTTGCTTTAATTAATTTATTTTCAGAAATTGATAAATTATTTTTAGCAGTTTTTAGTATATGATTTGCATTAGCAATACACCTATCCCTTGTTTTGTTTAAGGTATAAATCTGTTTTTCAGTTTCAGCGCAATTGTGAATATATTTAGCAATATTACTTTTTATAGTTAAATCTAATTTTTCTGACATAAAATCTCCCTTTATTTATTAAGCCTTAGATACAAGCCAATAAGCATCAATTTCAATGTTTTCATACCCATAACTTATTTCTTTGCCTTCATTATTTATAAATCTACCTTTTGTTCCACCATCATTTTTAAGTTCGTCAAGTGTAAACCAATTTCCATTAGCAGTGGTTATTGCTTTTCCATCAGAAGTTTTTCTATTTAAAGAATTCCAGTTTGTTCCACCACCAGGTGCTGGGTCAAATACTAAAAATTTTCCAACTCCGTTTTCTTCTTTATAATCAACGATAGTGATGAAATGTCCATAAACATGAGCAACAGCAGTTCCACCATTTTTAATATGATTAATAAGTTTTTCATCAGTAGATGTTCCTTTAATTTCAGAAGATATAGTAAAATTATATTTAGTTCCGAAATTATCATCTGATTTATTAAAAAGATTTCTATTAATTACTTCATTTTTCCAATAATTTTTACTATAAGCCCAATTAATAACCTCTTTAATAGAATTACCTATTTGAGATTCGTTAATAGATCCACCTAAATTATAAATAGCACTAACTAATGCAACTATACCACAACCGGCATCTCTTATAGTTTTAGAATTATCATTTGGTTTATAACTATACCAATCTCCTGATATATAATTATCACTGCTTTTTGCATTAACTTGAAGTATATTTTTTTGAGTAAAATCGCTAGCAATTCCAAGAATTTCTTTCATTTTTTGAACACATATAGGTCCAAAACTTCCATCAGCAGTTAATCCGTAGGCTTTTTGAAATGCGAGTGTTGTTGTCTTACACTTTGGACCAAACGACCCATCAACTACAAGATAAGGTGTGTTTAAATTATGATTTGCAATTAAATAGTTAATTGCACTTTGAATCCATTTAATTTCTTCAGTTGTTGTATTTGTTCCCTTAACAACTTTACTTCCATCCCAGCGAGCAAAGTCAGAAGATTCAGGTTCATCATATTTTGTATAATCAGTATTATAATTTGCAGGTATTGTTTCTGTTTTTATTGTTTCATTACATACAGAGCAAACTTGATGTTTACTACCAGATTCGCTTTCGGTTGCATTTTTATCAATAATCCATTGTCCGTTAGTATGTCCTTTTGCAGGAATTATAGTTTGTTGAATTAAAATTGTTTCGCAGTCAGCACACTTTTTACCTTCAGTCAAACCAGTTTCTAAACATTTTTCAGATACAGCAGGAAGTTTGATTGTATTTGTATGATTACAAGTAAGGTCTCTTATATAATCACATTTATTACAAGTTTCATCTTCATTGTTATCAAAAGTATGTGAAATTTTTGGAACTACAACTTGTTTTTCAATAACTAAACTGCAAACTGAGCAGTGTTTGCCTTGAGTAAGTCCAGTATTTTCACAAGTTGCTGGAATTTCGCTATCAATAACCTCAGTATGATTTTCAGTTTTTGTAATGGTGGTATTTTCCACTTCTAAGCATAAACTGCAAAGTCTTGTAAGAATACCATCTTCCTTGCAGGTTGCTTGTTTAAACACGACCCAATCACCAAAAGAGCGATTACAAACTTGTTCGGTTGTAGGATTATTGTTTCCGTTATTGTTATTATTACTATTATTATTTTGATTTGTTTTTGTATCACACGCTGAAAGTGATAAAACACAAGCAAGTATAAATATAATTGATAAACATATTTTTTTAATCATTTTTTGTCCCCCTTTATATTTTTTCTTATGAAATATTACACAATTTTTTAAGTAAGAATAAAACTTCAATTTTTAAGTATAATTCTACTGCATTTTGCAGTAAAAGTCAATACTGCAAAATGCAGTTTGCTATAATTTTTTTATAAATTGTAAAAAATAATATTTGAGGGGTTTTTTATGGTATATAAAAGAATTAGAGATTTAAGAGAAGATAAAGATTTAACTCAAAAAGATTTAGCAAAAATCTTAAATTGTTCTCAGCAAGTTTATAGCAATTATGAACTAGGTCAAAGAGATATTCCAACAGATATATTAATTAGGCTCTCAAAATTTTATAATGTTTCAATAGATTTTATCTTAGAAATAAGCAATAATCCAAAAATTCAAAAATAAAAATCACTACCAAACCAGTTAAGTTAGTAGTGATTTTTTTATGTTTAAAATTTATTAGGTTTACTTTAATTTTACCTTGTGTTGTTTTGAGTAGATTTTTAAAATCTTTTTATGTAATCTCTTTTTGAAAACGGTTGCTAAATTTGAATTTTCATATTTATATACAATGTAGTCATATTTTTCTTTCTTTGAGAATTTATCAAGGAATTGCATTATGAAATAAGTAGTTTTCTTATAATCTACTTTACCAATTTTTTTATAAATAATTGTCTTACCTTCATGAGTTTTTACTACAAGTGTTCTGTTATAGTTATCGTCAAAAAGTTTGTAATAAAGGTCATCATTTTGATCAAAATATTTATAAAATAATTCGTTTTCATCATAGTTATAATTGTTACTTTCATCATCATTATTATCATCGCTAACATCATTATCATCATCGCTATTATTATCTTGAAGTTCAAAACCATTATCTTCTTCATTAACTTCAAAATCATTATCTTCTTCATTGTCAGATTCTAAGTTCGATTCTAAGTCTGGATTTATATAATAATCGTTAATTAAGTCTAAAACAACATCATCTTCTTCAACAAGGGTAAGTTTTGAATCATCATCTATAGAATAAATTATTATGTTATTTGGATTATGTAGTTTTGCAATTTCTATATAAATATGATTAAGTGGTTTAAACATTACAAATTCAAAATACTCACTATCATTATAAAATACTTTTTCAAATTTTAAAGAATATTCACCACTGGCAGTTTCAAAATTAAAAATGTTATTATAATTATCATCTTTAATGCAATCTAAGATACTATAATCAATATTAAGTTCTTTAAACTCATCAATATCAATAACCTTTAACCCATCAATATATTCAATTAGTTGAGTTTCTTCAAGAAAATCTTGTATTATATCTTCATCTTCAATAAGTGTTAAAGTTGTATGATCATCACTAATATCATAAATAATTAAATTATTATATATTGGAGTATATTCATCATTAAAGGTATAATTAATTACTTTAAAAACAACATATTCTAACTCTACATACTTATTTTTACCATAATAATGTAATACTTTTTCAAAATGTAAAGAGTAATCTCCACTATTTGTTTCAAATTTAAAAATATTATTATAATTATCATTACAAATATTATCATAAACACTATAATCTTCTATTTGTAAATCTCTAAATTCGTCAATATCAATTATTTTCAATTCTTCTTTTTTGGTTTCTTTTTTATAAAATTTACTTAAGTTTAAACCATTTTCAAAATTTGTCATAAATAATCCCCTTAATAATTTAATTATAGCAAATATTATATGAAAATCAAAATTATAACAAATATTAAATAAGAAATATCTTTAAAAAATAAAAAAGAAAGAGCAAGTCATAGACTTGCTCTTTTATGGAGGCGACACTCAGAATCGAACTGAGGATAAGGGTGTTGCAGACCCGGGCCTTACCTCTTGGCGATGTCGCCATATAATTTAGTAAATAGTAAACGGCAAGTTTACACTTGCCGCCCACTTATATTGGAGCGGGAAACGAGATTCGAACTCGCGGCATCTGCCTTGGCAAGGCAGCGCTCTACCACTGAGCCATTCCCGCATAAATTAAAATTACTCACACTAGCACTAGGTGTTAGTGCGAGTAATATATGGTGGGGACTATAGGGCTCGAACCTATGACCGCCTGCTTGTAAGGCAGATGCTCTCCCAGCTGAGCTAAACCCCCGTGTTCGTTGCGAACAATAGTAATATACCATATACAAAAACAAAATGCAAGCATTTTTTAAAAGTTTTTTAAAAATTTTTAAATTTTTTTTAATTTATGGTATTTTACTATAAAAATAAGTAATATTTCTTTATTTTCATAGTAAATTTACTAATATTTAACCATATTTTTAATTCATAATTACTTTTCCAAGTATTTTTTCAGTATAAAGTTTGTTACCTTTTTCAAATACTTTATAGTAATTATTACTATCTTTTTTTATTTCTTCTAAAATTTCTTTTGCTGTTCCGTAGATACTTGAAGTGATTTTAGAAAAAAGTCCATTGTCTGAGCCGTGTTGATTAGTTCCAAGAATACTACCACTTCCCCTATTATTTAGGTCGTAATCAGCAATTTCAAATCCATTAGAATGATTTTTAAAAAATTGTATTCTTTCATAAGATTTTTCATTTAAGTTATCAGCAAGGCAAAAACAGTAGGAGTCGTTTCCGTTTCTTCCAACTCTTCCCCTTAGTTGATGAAGTGTTGCTAATCCAAATCTCTCTGGGGTTGCAATAACCATTATATCTGCTTCAGGAATATCAACACCGACTTCAATAATTGTTGTAGACACAAGCACATTAATTATTCCCTTTCTAAATTTTTCTATAACATCATTTTGTTTTTCTTTACTAAGTTTTCCATGAATAAGGGCAATTTCTTTCGGATTAAATTTTGTTTTAAGAAAATCAAACATATTTTTTGCCGAATATTTTTTTACAGAATCATTGTCATTATCTTCATCAATTTTTGAGCATACTACATAAACTTTTGAGCCGTTTTGAATTTTATTGTCAATATAATTCCACATATCGTTTTGTTTTTGATTAGAAACAATATTTGTAGTAATTTTTTGTGGTTTAGGTCTTGAATTTAGTGTTGTAAGATCCAAATCTCCATAAATCACTAAACTCATTGATCTTGGAATAGGAGTTGCACTCATAACCAAAATATCAGGGGAAATCCCTTTTTGTTTAAGTTTATTTCTTTGCTCTACACCAAATCTATGTTGCTCATCAATAACTATATAAGATAAATTTTGAAATTCAACATTTTCACTAAATACTGAGTGTGTTCCAATTATTATTTTAGATTTTCCACTGGATATATTTTCAAGAGCAAGATTTTTCTCTAGTTTTGTCATAGAACTAGTTAAAAGTTCAATGCAAAAATCATTGTTTTCAAAAATTCTTTTAGCAAACTCATAGTGTTGTCTAGCAAGAATTTCTGTTGGTGCTGTAATAACTGCTTGATATCCATTACAGGCCGATAAAAATGCCCCGTAAAATGCAACAACTGTTTTACCTGACCCAACATCACCTTGAAGCAGTCTATTCATTGAGAATTTTGATTTTAGGTCTTTTTCAATTTCATAAATAGCATTATTTTGCTCAGGAGTTAAGTTAAATGGTAAAAGTTTTTCATACTGTGTTTTTATTTTTATTGTATCATTATATTTTTGATTTTTTAAAAGTTTGTTTGTTGCTTTAAAATATTCATTTACAGCAATAAGTGGAATTAAGTTTTCTATTTCAATTCGCTCTATTGCGCTAGAAACATTTTCTTCGCTAAGTGGGTTATGTAATTCATAGTAAGCGTTTTTAAGAGGCTGTAGATTGTATCTTCTTAGCATTTTTTCAGGAATTATGGTAGAAAAATTTAATTTATTAATGACAAAATTAATGGAATCGTGTAAAATTTTTTGTCCTATTCCTGAAATTGTGCGATAAACAGGTAAAAAACCAAGTTCTAACTTATCTTTGTGTTTTGAGAGCATTACAACAAATGTATTTTTTTTACTTGGAGAATTTTTACCGTATAAATAAACTTCAGCACCTAAAAACAAGTTGTTTTTAATATAGATTTGGTTATACCATACAGCATTAAAAGTATGCCCCACTTCGTCATTCATCTTGCAAGTAACCATTGTAAGACCAGTTCGAGCCTTAATAATTTTTGGATTTTCAATAACAGTAGCACTTATTAATCTAACATTTCCATCATCAAAGTAAGGTTCAGTTTTTGAAAAATCATAGTATTTATATGGAAAATAATTAATTAAATCTTCAGCAGAAAAAATACCACTTTCTTCAAGTGATTTTTTTCTTACTTCGCCTATTCCAGTTATTTCTTTTAAATCCATATATTTATCCTTTTTACTCTTTTAAATAAATTATAATATCGGAAGTTGTCGTCAAGCGACACGCAGTGGCATTTGACAGTAACTGATGTAATTTCAATCTGTAATGAGATGCGTTAGCATCTAAATCGTCAGAATTTAATAAATTTTTAATACTTTAAAAATTTATCATTACATAGATTATAATATCGGAAGTTAGAGGAAAGCAGTTCAAAGAACTATTTTCCAATAACTGATGGTCATTTCAATCTGTAATGAGATGCGTTAGCATCTAATTCATCAGAATTTAATAAATTTTTGATTTATCGAAAATTTATCATTACATAGATTATAATATCGGAAGTTAGAGGGAAATAGATTATATTATCTAAACAAACAAATGAGAAGTATAAAATACTTCCCATTTAATGTATTATATAAATTTTGTCAATTATTCAAGTGAAATTAAATAATAGTAAAGTGGTTGACCACCAAATTGAACATTAACTTCAAGGTCAGGATATTTTTCAACAAGAGTATCAACGAGTGCTCCTGCATCAACAGGGTCAACATTATTACCATAGAAAAGAGTGATTGTTGAAATATCATCGTTCATAAGTTTTTCAATTGTATTTTCAGTAACTTTGCTAACATTATCACCTTTATTAACAATTTTCTTTTCACCAAGACCGATAATATCACCTTCTTTAAGTTTAAAGCCATCAATAGATGTGCTTCTAACAGCATATGTTACAGAACCAGAAACAACACCCTTGATTGTTTCATCAACATTAACTTTATTTTCTTCAATAGAAAGTTCAGGGTCAATACGAATAGCGGCAGAAACACCTTGTGGAATTGAAATTGTAGGAAGAACTACAACGTTTCTCTTAGAAAGGTCATTTGCAAGTTCTGCGGCTAAAATAATATTTTTGTTATTTGGAAGAACGAATACAGTTTCAGCATTTACGCTATCACAAGCCTTAGCAATATCGTCAGCACTTGGGTTCATAGTTTGACCACCTTCAATAATATGGTCAACATTAAGATCTTTAAAGAGTTCAGCAAGACCTTCACCTGCACAAATAGCAACAACACCAATTTTCTTAAGTTCGCCTTGTTCATTTTGTATTTTAAGTTCTCTAAATTGCTCTAACATATTTTCAATTTTAACGCCATTAAGTTCACCAAGTTCAAGAGCATAGCCAAGTGCTTTGTTAGGATTGTTTGTATGAACATGGACTTTAACCATTGAAAGGTCGCCAATACAAATAACTGAATCACCAATATCCATAAGTTTTTCACGAAGTTTATCAATATCAGCAACAGTTGTCTTTTTATTAATATTAATAATGAAAAATTCTGTGCAGTATGCAAATTCAATATCTGCTAAACTATCAAAGTCAACAACTTCAGGATTTCCAAATTGAGAAGTAGTTACACTTCCACCTGAAATTTTATCTGTTTCAGATTGAAGTTTTAGTTCACTTTCATCACCTGAAACAATCTTTAAAAATCCATTTAAGATTATTAAAAGTCCACGACCACCAGCATCTACAACACCAGCCTTTTTTAAAACTGGTAAAAGTTCAGGGGTCATAGATAATGCTTCTTCACCAATATCTATTACACTTTTTAGGAATTTTTGCATTTCTGGTTCTTTTTTAGCAATTTTTATAGAAGCATCAGCCATCGCACGAATAACTGTTAAAATAGTTCCCTCTTTTGGTTTTGTAACCGCTTTGTATGCAACAGTTGCACCTTCAATTAAAGCATTAGCAAAATCAATAGTTTTGATTTCATCAAGTTTGTTAAATGAAGATGTAATACCTTTTAAAATTTGAGATAAGATAACACCTGAGTTGCCTCTAGCACCTCTAAGTGCACCTTTGCTAACTGCGTCGCAAATTTGCTCCATATTATTACTAGTGCACATATTAACTTCTTTAACAGCTGACTTCATTGTAAGTGACATATTAGTTCCTGTATCACCGTCTGGAACTGGGAATACGTTAAGAGAGTTTACATATTCCTTATTTTCTTCAAGGTAATTTGCACCTGAAATTACCATTTTTCTGAGCATCGCTCCTGATATAACTTTATCCACAATAATTTTCTCCTAAAATAAACAATACTAAAAATCTATATAATCGGTAAATTTTCATCAATGAAAAATTTATTATAATCTAATTAATTTATAATAATATTTTGAGATAAAACTTTTACAGCAAAAAAAAGCAAAATCTCTTTTGCCTAAATTTAAACTTTTACCCCTACAACATTAATATTAATAGAGTCAACAATCATACCTGTAAACTGTTCTACATTATATTTAACAAGTCTTTTTACAGAGTCTGCAACAGCATTGATGCTGACACCATATTTAAGGATAATTTGAAGGTCAATAACTATTCTATCATTAATAGTATTAATTTTAATTCCTCTTGGTTTATATTTTTTCTTAAATATTTCACGAAGAGAATCTGAAAACTTATTTGTAACAAGGTCAACAACGCCATAAACATCAAGTGCAGAATGTGCAACGATAAGTGCTATTGAATCATTTGTAACAGATATTTTTCCATAAGAATTGACTGTGTTAACTGACATAACCTCTCCTTAAAATAGTTTGCCTATAAGTTTTGATAAGCAAACTTATTATAATAATAAAACATTTTTAATTAAAAATCAACATTTTATCAAAATATTATTAAAATAATATGAAATCTTTTTAAATTTTTTTAAATAATTTTAATAAATACTTGCAAAATCTTAAAAGTTGTGTTATGCTATATAAGGATTTAATATAGAAAATTGCCAGGAGGATTATTATGAGTCGTGTTTGTAGTATTTGCGGTAAAGGTTCATCAGCAGGAAATTCTCGTAGCCACGCATTAAATATAACAAAAAGAGTATATAGACCAAACATTCACAAAACAAAAGTTGAAATTGACGGACAAGTTAAAACTGCTTATGTTTGCACAAAGTGTATGAAAGGTTCAAAAAAAGATATGTAATAAAAATCAATCCTAGAGTTCTAGGATTTTTTTATTGTCTATAATATTATATGTAGAATATAAAATTTTATAATTATTTTATAAATAGAATTTAAAAGACAAGCAAATTCATTGCTTGTCTTTTTGTTTTAATAGTAATTTGATATATTATTTATTTTCTTTAAGTAAACTTTTGTCCTTTACAAATAATTTTAATATTCCTTTTAATGCCTTTGGTGCTTTTATGCAAACAATTGTCATATATATCCCCCTAGTATCATAGTATATGAAGAATATAAAAAATGTGATTAAAAATTAATAAATATAAAAAGGATATTTTTAAGCACAAAAAAACACACCACTATAATAAGCGGTGTGCTTTGAATTACTATCTTAGTATTATAAACCAGATGTAATTGAGTTGCTACCGAATAATTTTTCGATATAACTTCCGTTAAGAACGAGTTGAACGATAACGATGAAAACGATTGCGATTAAACAACCAACGATAACGTTGA
>JAFTMY010000134.1 GCA_017452165.1 Clostridia bacterium
AATATAATAATTTTTTAATAATAGTTGCAAAATAAAAAAAAGTATGATATACTTTATGCGTTGAAGATTTGTTTTAGGAATAAGATTAATAATTATTTTTAATTTTAAACAAAAATTACTTTAAAATAAATTATAGATAAAATCAAAGGGTAGAGAAATCGTTAAATTTTATTAATAATTTATAGTGATTTTAATAAACAATCTAGATTAAAGAAATTTTTGATAGAGTAAAATCTATTAAAAAGGTAAATATCATAAAGTAAAAAAATATAAAAAGCAAATCAAGACAAAATAAATATGCACCCGTAGCTCAGCTGGATAGAGTACTCGGCTACGAACCGAATGGTCGGGAGTTCGAATCTCTCCGGGTGCACCAGTAGTAATCACAGCCGAAATGGTTGTGATTTTTTTATTGCTGATTTTTTCAGGGTTTACAAGGTTATTTGATATTTGTTGAAATTAACAATATGCTGCTTTTTATTAAAAAATATATATACCGATAGCAATCAAATACGAACTCAAAGGGCTATTTAGCTCTTTTTTTTGATGGTTTTTATATAAAAAATACATATTTTTGCACAGTCCAATTGCTACCGGTTATACTTTTAAATATACATTTCTATATCTATTTCAATATTTTCATAAATTCTTTTCACTGGTTGATAAATTGTCATAACTCCAATTTTCTCACAAAATAAAAAGCCCTGATATTCAGGACTTTGATTTATTGGACTATTAAAAGTTATTTCCATTTTTGTATCATACATTTTAATATTTTTAATTAAATAATTAATGACCATACTAGAATTATCTAATAACATATCATCATAATATTTTTCTAAATATTCTCTTGTGTAAATTTGTTTATTTTTACTTTCTTCAATAATGATTAATTCATCTAATTCTTTTATTTTCTTTTCAAGCTCAATAATTCTATCGTTAGTGGTTTGATTTATAATCCCTTTTTCCATTGCCGATAATAAATTATTAAGAGATATTTTTGATTGTTTTAATTCTTGTTTTAAAATATTAAGTGTAACTCTATTTGATTGAGAATTGTTTTGAACTTTTAATAATGTATCAATAAGTGGATTCATAATTTTTGGACTTCTAAGTTTTCGTATAATTTCATTGATTATAAATTTTTCAATAACTTCTTTCTTTAGAATTGATTTTTGACAGCCATTTTTAAATGTTTTTTTACCACTGCATTTATAATATCTATAAATATTCCCAGTTTTTGATTTTCCACATTCAGCAGTTATTGGTTTTCCACAATAACCACAAGTTAAGCGATTTTTTAATAAATAATTAGTAATAACACTATGAGAACCATGTTTGTTTTTTAACTTCTTTTGTTTTATGATATTAAATAACTCATCACTTATTATTTGCGGATATATATTGTCTACAACTTCATTTTCAAAAATATATTTTCCTGTATATTTGCTGTTAGCTAACATTTTATAAATAGTATTTCTTGACCATTTTTTACCTCGATAACTAATATTTTTATTATTTAATTCAATTATAATATCATCTACAAAAACACCTGCATTATACTTATTAAAAATTAAATTTACAACTTGAGCTTCTTCTGGATTTACTTCAACTTTTCTTCCATTAAGTTTATAACCATATAATAAATAACCACCTTGAAAGAAACCTTTTAATCTTGTTTCTCGCATACCTCTTTTAACTTTTTGTGCAAGTTCATCTGAGTAATAATGATTCATACTTTGAAGTAAACTTTTTAAAATAATTCCTTCTGGTGCATCAGGAATATTTTCCATTGCACTAAGTAATTTTACTCCATTTTTATTTAGCTCATGTTCACACACTGTTGAATCAAAAATCTTTCTTGAAAATCTATCATACTTATAAACTATAACATAATCCCATAGTTTCTTTTTACTATCTTGTAGCATCCTTTGAAAATCTGGTCTTTTATCATTTTTACCAGTCATAGCTCTATCAATATAAGTATCAAGTATTGATATATTATTAGATTTCGCATAATCATTGCAAACTCTAAGTTGTCCTTCAATGGATTGTTCGCTTTGACTATCACTTGAATATCTAGCATAAATTACTGCTTTCTTCATAATCGAGTGAGTCGAACAAGCAGGACTACTTGCAGGACTATTTGTAAGCGAACGATGATTATATGTATTCATATATTTATTTTTCTCCTTTTAAATTTATATTTTGAATTTTTATTTGTGAAATATTGTTTCTAAAACTGAATTATAAAAAACCATATCAAAGATTTTTATATCAATATCATTTTTAGAATATACTCTTATCTTTTTTCCTTTCATAAAATTATCACTCCCTTTGTTTTTTTTGTTGCTATTTTAAGATAACTGAATTATTTAATTTTTTGTACACATAAAAAATAACCTAATACACATTTTTAACAACTTAAGTCTCAAATTTAATTACTTTTAATTACAAATACACAATCTTAATTGCAACTTAAATCACATTATAACTATAAAATTTTAAATTACTATGGATTAAACATTGACTAAGTTGGGATAAACATTGTCAGAGTTGGGATAAACCAATCATGAACTTGGCATGAACCTTGACTCAATATGGACTGAACCTTGACTGAACCTTGTCAAACTTGGGATAAACCAATAATTAGTTGGGGTTTAATCATTTTTTCAATAGCTATTAACAAAATGGTATCACAAAGATTTTGCAAGGTGTTATGAAATAGTGTGAAAGGTATGTAGCCAATTTGTGAAGTAGTGTGAAGAAGTCTAGAATAAAATTACATCTACTTGTTTTTTTACAAGCACACATTATAATTCCAAGTTGTTTTTTAGTTGTTTACTATAATTCAATCTGGCTACTTTCAACGCCTATTAATATACCTGTTTTTACTCCTTGAATATATTTGTCTTTTAACTCATAAGCATAGTTGTCATCTATCATAATCATTAATCTTTCAAATTTTGGTCTTTCTTTTTCTGGTAATAAGCTCATTAACTCATTGCTTAATTCAATTTCTTTTTTCCTTTTAGCTTTTAGTGTTGCATCTATTTTTCTAGCTGTTTCATCTACATTTCCATAAAATAATTCTTCTAAAATTTTCATAATTTCTCCTTGTAAAAAATCTATATCTAATTAAATAGATATAGATTTCATACTTTTTTATTAATTTTTACTATATTTTTATATAATTTTGCGTTTTTTATTATTAGATTTTATATTTCATTTAAGTAAACCATTAATCCTAAGTTATTAAACCTCTTTCTAATGTTTCGTCTTCTAGTATACAGTGTATTAACTTTCATATTATAAAATCTACACATTTCATAAGTTCCATAACCACTCATATAAATATCTAACACTTGCTGTTCTCCTTCAGATAAGTTTAGTTTCTCTAACACTTTATCTACTCGTGAATAATCATCTTTTTCTTTGTAACCTAAATCTACGGTTTCATACTTTAGAGATTGACTGTAAGGTTTGTTTCTATTTTCTCTATTTAAAATCTTATCTAAATAGGTAAATACAACTCTCATTGCTAAAGTTTTTATAGAACACATTTTACCTTTATAATCTAAAATTAAATCTCCAAGTCTTTTACCTATGTGATTGCACAAAAACAATATAACTTCTTGTGCTATATCGTATCCATCTGAGTAGATTTCTTTATCTCCTAATGGTTCATAAACATCTTTTATTAAACCATAGAAGAGATTATCTAATCTTCTGTCATTAAGATTATTTTTGACCTTTAACCCCCATAGTGCAATCTTTTCACCGAGTTCTTTAATGTTGTCTACTGTAATAACAACATCTTCTCTTATTTTTCTTTTTTCGTTTGAATTAATCATAACATCACCTCTTAATAAAAAATTAAATTTACCTTTCCGGCAGTGACGTGATATCACAGTTAGGTTTTTAATTTTTAGAAATGTATATTCTTTTGTGTGAGTCAACGATAAGCAATTAATTTTATGTTAAGTTATAAAGTTACGAATAAAACCAAACAAAAAAAATAGGCAACAAAAAAGAGTAAGTTATATAAACTTACCCTAAAAGAAAAACAACACCCACCAATGAAAAAGACTAATAAAATTAATTGACGTTGACACACAGGAATAACTGTGATAAAACAAAACAAACGGAAAGGTTAATTTTATATTAATAATAAATTAGAGATGTTATTATATATTAAAAATAATAAAAATAATGTAAAATTAAAGAAAAATACTGTATTTTATTATAAAAATATATATAATTGCAGTTTTTTATAATAATAGAAGAATGTTTAATTTATAGTATAAAATTTCTTGTTTATAAATTAAAAGTAATTTTTTCTGTGAGTTTACTTTTAATTTCTGTGATTAAATGTGTATTAACTTTTAATTCTTGCGACTCTACTTTTATTTTGTGCGATACAATATTTTAGATTATATGATAAAATTATTGGTGAGAAATTAAGCCAAAAATACAACGCTAGAGTATGCAAAATAAAATTTAATAAACAATTAAACAATAAGAAAGAACAATGGCATAAAACACAATTATTCAACTTTAAACCAAACTTGCAAACAATTTTAGTTTGTGTTATAATAGAAAATATTTGAAAAGTTTTTTTCTGTAAATAATAGAAAAATAAAAAAAGGCAACTAATTATGAGTTAAACTCAAATTTAGTTACCACTTTATATTATTTTAAATTTTAGCAATCAAACAATCAGTATTTTAATATATATTAAAATACTAAAGGAAACCTAAAATTTTTAGGTGATTTTACAAAAATTATGGGACAATAATAAGCGATCGCAGTTCTTAAAGTATAGTATTACCTTTAAGAACTGCGTCGCATTGTCGCATAAAATTTGTAAATGCTGAAATAATAAGGATTTATAAAGATAGATTCAAAAATAAAGATTCGTCGCATCTGTCGCATTTTTGCTATTTCTGTGTCGCATAGTCAATTTTAACTAGTGAAATATATTATAAAAAGTTATACCTAAAAGTTAAAAATCAACACTTAAATTAACAATAATTTAAGCGTGTTTTTATCTATTTATATAGTATTACCTTTAAGAATCTGTGACGCATTGACGCACAAAATTTATAAACGCTGATTTTATAAGGATTTACAAAGATGAAATTTAAAAACTTAACTTGACGCATCTGACGCATTTTGCTTCAAATTTTGAAGCATTTAGAAAAATCATAGAAATAATAAAAGAAAATAAAGAATTGAAAATTAAAACTAAAGAAATAAAATAAGCAGGGGTTTCGTGATAAGCCTGCGCACGAACCCCTGCTTTTTGTTATCCAAACTTTCATTAAATTTATTAAAAAGTTTAAAGGCAAAAATTCAAGCAATTAATCTAATAATTTTATTTGCACTCACTTTATAGGATTATAAAATTAAGTCTGTTTGTTGTGTTAAATTTCGCTTAGTTTTAAATTTTATTTTTAAAGAACTATTAATTATTTTCGTTAAAAAATTATTTTTATTTTTTTAGTTTAGTTTGATTCTGGCGTGTGCTTGTCTGGTGGAGCGAA
>JAFTMY010000135.1 GCA_017452165.1 Clostridia bacterium
AGGTTCTTCCGCTGGAGTTTCTTCTACAACTTCTTCTGCAGGTTCTTCCGCTGGAGTTTCTTCTACAACTTCTTCTTCAGGTTCTTCCGCTGGAGTTTCTTCTACAACTTCTTCTGCAGGTTCTTCTGCTGGAGTTTCTTCTGCTTCTTCTGCAGGTTCTTCCGCTGGAGTTTCTTCTACAACTTCTTCTGCAGTCTCTTCTGCTGGAGTTTCTTCTACTTCTTCTGCAGTCTCTTCTGCTGGAGTTTCTGCTGGTTCTTCTACTGGTGTCTCTTCTACTTCTTCTGCTTCTTCAACTACAGCCTCAATAGGTTCTTCTGCTTCAATAAGTTCAATTGCAACTTCGCCAACAGGTTCTTCTTCTACAGATTCTTCCACTGGCTCTTCTTCTACAACTTCTTCCACTGGTTCTTCTGCTGGTTCTTCTTCTACAACCTCTTCCACTGGTTCTTCAGTTGGTTCTTCTTCTACAACCTCTTCCACTGGTTCTTCAGTTGGTTCTTCATAAGAATTCATTTCTTCTTCAAGTTCATCTTCTTGAGAAAGTTCATCAAGGTTTGCAAGCATTTCATTTACACTTGCTGAGTTATCAGGCTCTTCTTCTTGCTCTTCGTTAACCTTTTTATAATCATCATCAAATAAACTCTTAGGTTTTTTCTCTTCCTTAACTTCTTCTTTCTTTTCTTCTTTTTCAGAGAAAACACTCTTACGAGCATCTTGTTTTTTCTCTTTCTTATCCTTTTTAGAAATTTCCACAACAAACAAAATCATAAAAATAACTGAAAGGATTGAAAATAAAACAATCACTGCTAAAAGAACTAATTGAATTGTTGGGAGATTTGAAACTGTTTCAATAATTTTATTCATAATTGCTCCTTTTTAAAAGTAAAAATTACTTTTCAAATGCAAAAATTTTATATTAAAATATATAATTTTTACATTATTATTTTATTAATTTATTATACATAGTTATATTAACATATATTTACAAATATTGTCAATATTAATTTTAAAAAAAACGCATTTTAACTCAATTTTAGCCCTATTCAAACACATTTTTATCAAATAGAGGAATTCTTTTTATTAAATCTAAAATTTCATCTTCACTAAATAGTTTAAAATAGTGATTATCCACGCCAACATTAAAACCATATTTTTTTACAAAAACAGTTCCGTGTATATGACCAAAAAGATTTATCATATCTTTTTTATGATCACAAGGTTTATGAGTTAAGTATAACTTATGCTCTCCAATTTCAATGTCAAGTCCTCTACGAATAACATCATAAAAACCCATATCAAGTAAAAATTTTTTAAATGATTCATAGTCATCATTATAAACATAATGAATAATATATTCCTCATTATTTCCAATTATTAAAATAACTTTTGCTTTTAACTTTTGAACAAACTTATAAGTAGTTTTATATGATTCTTGGTCAAACTTGTTGAAATTAGAAAAATCACCTAGATGATAAATTATGTCATCTTTTCCCGCCTGTTTATTCCAAATTTTAAGGATTTTTTTATTCATTTCCTTAACATTTTTAAATGGTCTAAAATCTCTAATAATCGTATCTTTTTTATCAACAAGTGTAAAATGAGTATCTGCTGTAAAAAATCTCATATTAATTATTCCTTAAATTTTTCTATTTTATAACATTTTTAAAATACTTACTTGCTGAAACAATATTTTCTGTATCAATTGTTCCATCACAAGAAATTTCAGCAAGACTAACATATTTATTTTTGCCATGATAATCTGAACCAGAAGTAATAAAAAGTCCTAATTTATTTGCAATATTAACAAGTTTTGAAATTTCTTCTTTGTTATAAAGAGAGTAAAAACATTCAAGACCACTGAGCCCTACTTCTTTCATTTGACCTGCAACATTTTCAATTTCTTCAAAAGATAAAGGCTCTTCATTTATACCATGAATTGAATGTGCCCATACCATTTTTACACCCTCTTTTGAAAGTTCTCTTATAACCTCTTCACCATCAAGTCTAAACTTACCTTTTATTTTTACTTTATCAATTGCAAGTTTAATAGCATCTTGTGGGTCATTAAAATATCCATCATTTACTAAGCAATTTGCAACATCGAGTTTTCTAACATTTTCACGAGAGTTTAAAAACTCTGTTGACTCAGTTGAAAATTTATATCCAAGTTCCTCAATTCCTGCTCTTCTTAAAACATCTTTTTGTTTTAAAATTTCTTTAATTTGTTTTTCAAACTTTTGAATTGTCATCGAACTTGGGTCATAATCATATGCTAAAATATGTGCTTTGTATCCTCTAAATCTACAAGTAAATTCAACGCCAGTAACATAAGTAAGTCCATAATTTTTTATTTTATTTTGAAGTTTACTGCTAGACAAAATTTCTCTTGCTGAAAGTGCAGTGTCATGGTCTGTAATTGAAAAATATTTTATATTAGTTTCTTTAATTTTATCAATAATTGTTTCAACATCATCACTACCATCTGAGTATGTTGAATGAATATGTAAATCAAACATAATTTTCTCCTAAAGACATTTTATATCATATTGTTTTTGATGTCAACATTTAAAAAAAAATGTAGATAATAAGATAAAAATAATACTATTTATATAAAAAACAAGTCATTTTGCACTTTTAATAAAAAAATAGTCTATATAAAAATATAAAGACATACTTTTATATAAACTAAATTTTAATATTATTTATTCAAAACACATTTCATCTAGAGAAATTGTATTTACAAAAATCTTGTCCACCTTAACTTTATTTTTTGTATCTTTTGTTCCATCTGATGATATTTCTGCTAAATTAACATCTTTATTTCTTCCATGATAGTCTGAACCAGATGTCACAAAAAGACCTAACTTATCAGCAATATTAGTGAGCCCTTTAATCTGCTCATTATCATATAACGAATAAAAACACTCAAGACCAGATAAACCTAATTTTTTCATTTCCGTTGCTAAAAATTCTGTTTGCTCTACTGTTAATGGTTCATCACCAAGACCATAATATGGGTGAGCCCACACCATTTTTACACCTTCACTAGAAAGTTTACTAATAACCTCTTCACCTTTTAATCTAAATGTTTCATCATATTCAATCTTATCAATAACCTTTTCAATAGCGTCAGAAATATTAGAAAAATGTCCATCATTAACCATACAATTAGCAACATCAGGTTTTCTAAGATTTTCACATGAATTCATAAAAGCAATTGACTCTGGTGAAAACTTATATCCCATATCTTCGATTGCCTTTCTTCTAATTTCATCTTTTTCTTTTAAAAGGTTTTTAAATTCATTTTCAAAGTGCTGAATTGTAGGTGAATTTGGATCAAAATCATATGCCAAAATATGAACATCTCTACCCATAAAAGTGCAAGTAAATTCAACACCTGGAACATAGGTTAATCCTTTTTCTTTAATCTTATTTTGAAGTTTTTCACTGGAATTTATTTCCCTTGCAGACTCTGCGCTATCATGGTCTGTAATTGAAAAATATTTTATTTTTGTTTTTCCAACTTTATCTATAATCTTTTCTACACTATCTGTTGAATCAGAATAGTTTGAGTGAATATGTAAATCATACATAATTTTTTATCTCCTACATATTATTTTATATTATTCTATAAAAAAAGTCAACCCTAGCAAAAATCCGTCTTTTATTACAAAATATAGCAAAATATTCTTAATAATTTAGCGAATTTTAATATAAACTAATATATTTTTGCACTTTTTAATAATTATTAATAAATTTTA
>JAFTMY010000136.1 GCA_017452165.1 Clostridia bacterium
CAAAAAACATCACATAAAAAATGTAAAAAAAAGAAAGAAAAAATATAATTAGAAATAAAAATCATTTTATATAAATTAAATAAAACTGCAAAAACTGCTGTAAAAACGCTAAAAAATATATAATTTTTATTAATTTTACATTAATTTTGCAAAAAAATGATAATATTAATTATAAATAATTAGGTGTATGTAAATGAGAATTTGTTTTTTCAAGCAAAAAAAATCTAAAAGAAAATTTCTTTTAGATTTTTTTATTGTTATATAAAAGCACAAATTGTGATATGGATTTTTATTTTATTGTAAACCTTTTGCATTTTCAAGTTCAGCAATTCTATTTACTCTTTCAGCGAATATTTTTTGAATAGAGTCAAATTCTTCTTGAGTTTTTCCATTAACTTCAACAATATATATTTTTCCATCAAGATCAGTAGTTGTGATTCTTGTATCTTCATTTACAAACGAATTGCTCATTCCAGGACCATCTAAAAATTCCATAATAACTGAGCCGTTATTTGCAACTCGCGAAGCATTTATAAGAACACCTCTTCTAATTCCGTCAACGATTATTGGTTTGCCAATCATTTCAGGAAGTTTTGCTGTTACAGGATCAAGTTTTGTAAGGTTTCTGCCTTCTGCTTCATTTTGCTTATTATATTTTTCAGCATTTAATTTTGCTGTCTTATAGTATTTTTCGCTATCAGGATTTTCAAATAAAACTTGTCCATTTTCAAGCATAATTTTATCAATTATAAGAGAATTTCCAACGCTATTTTCAGAAGTATAGTCTGTTAAAAATGCTCCAAAAATATCTGTTCTTTGAGGTGCTACTTTGCTTGGTTGGTTTCCAAATTCAAAAAATATACAAGTATCGTAAATTCCTGGTTGGTTGCTATCATCATGAGTGATTCTTGCAGCAGTTTCAAATTCTTGACCAAAGTCATTAAAACCTGTGATTATAAATACAGTGCGATTTTCACATAAAGTGTTAAACATATTAATTTGTTCTTGAGAAAGTTTCATAAATAAGTTCTCCTTAATTTATAGATATTTTTATTTTATCATAATTAAAATATATTTTCAATATCTAGTATAAAAATTTTGAATAAAATTAAAATAAAAAAGTAGCACTAAAATAATGTGCTACTTTTTTTAAAATTAAAAATAAAACTATTTAATAACAACTTTGATAAATGTCTTTTTACCTTTTTTGAGAAGAAGTGATTTTTCATCATCAAAGTCAACTTTAGTGATTATCATATTTACGTCAGTTACTTTTTCTCCCTTAGCAGTAATTCCACCATTACCAATCATTTTTCTTGCTTCGCCCTTGCTTGAGCAAAGATTTGTTTTAACTAAAAGGTCTAAAATAGAGATGCCATTTTCAACTTCGCTAGATTCAATCTCAAAAACAGGAGCATCATTTCCACCATCAGTGAATAAGTTTTCACTCATCTTTTGAGCAAGAATTGCATCTTCTTCGCCTCTAACAAACTTTGTAATTTCATAGCAAAGTCTCTTTTTAGCAGTCACGATATTTTCAGCAATGATTTGATCAATTTCACTAACTGGAAGGTCAGTAAATAAGCAGAACATCATTTTTACACAAGCATCTGGTGTTTGGTAAATTCCTTGATAGAAATCGTAAGCAGATATTTTGTCTTTATCAATCCAAATAGCACCTTTTTCTGTTTTACCCATTTTTTTACCTTCTGGAGTTAAAAGAAGGGGATTTGTTGCACCGATTAAATTGATATTAGTGCCATTTACAAAGTTAAGTTTTCTTTGAAGTTCACTACCTGCGGCAATATTACCCCATTGGTCAGCACCACCATATTGGAGTGTGCAGCCATATTCTCTATTAAGGTGAACAAAGTCGTATGCTTGCATAAGTTGATAACCCATTTCAAAAAATGTTAAGCCACCATTTTCAATTCTGTTTTTGTAAATTTCAGCAGAGAGCATTTTGTTAACATTAAAGTGAACACCAATATCTCTCATAAAGTCAATGTAATTAAGATTTTTAAACCAATCAGCATTATTTACAATAACTGCTGGGTTGTCTCCATCAAAATCAAGGAAAACTTTTAAAGTGTTCTTAATTTTAGAGATGTTATTTTCAATATCTTCTTTAGAGAGCATTTTTCTCATTTCAGTTTTTCCACTAGGGTCGCCGATACAAGCAGTTGCACCACCCATGAGAACAAGAACCTTATGACCTGCTTGTTGGAATCTTCTAAGAATGCAGTAAGGAACGCAGTGTCCAATATGAAGACTGTCTGCTGTTGGGTCGCTTCCTTCATAAAGAGTTACAGGCTCGCCACTTTCGAGCATTTTTTTGAGTGCTTCTTCGTCAGTGCATTGATAGAGAAGTCCACGCTCTTTTAAAACATTATATAAATTAGTATCAGTTTTTTTCATAGTAATTTCTCCTTAAATTTGATTATATCAAAAAACAACAATTTGATTTTAACATAAAACTATCAAAAATCAAAATTAAAAGTAATAAAAACAAAAAAAATACCATATAGAGATGAATTACTATATGGCAAAACCTTTGATTTAGAAAAACTCAAAACAAAAAACTTTACATATAGTATGTATTAATATATGTAAACGTAATAATATGATAAAGAGATAGAATTTGTTTGGTTCATTTTATTACTCCGTTTTTTGTTTACCCGTATATAATAGCACTTTTTTTTAATATGTCAATACTTTTTTAAAAAAAAATAAAAAAATGATATAAAATTATAATTTATACCATTTTTTCTATTTTAAATTATTGTCCAAGTTCGCTAAGAGAAATGTTATCCCTCATATTTGCTGAATATTCTTGCTCGTTGCTAATATTTGTTTCTTGAATAACATATTTATCTTTCGCTTCGTTTTTAACGTATTCATTAAACTTACTAAATATAATTGAGTGGTCATTTTTTGCTGCTTCAAATTCTTCTGGAGTAAGTTGAACATATACATTATGATTAATGAAAAATGTTTCATAATCAGTTTTTGTTCTTGTGATAAGACCATATTTTGGATTACCTTTTGCATCTGTTCCCATATATCCATAAGTAGTAGTTGTTGTTGTCTTTGAGAATTTAGAAGCATCTTTTGTTGAAAATGAAGCAACTTTTGTTTCTTCATCAAATGAAACATTTCCAACGCCATAAAGGAAGTTTTTATTCATTCTAAAACCGTCAAGTGGACTTTCAATAACTTTAGACATTGATTCATTAAGTGCTTGAACGTTTCCAACTTTTTCAACAGAAACTGATTGGAACTTTTCATTTTGAACTATTGTGGCAAGTGTGTTTATAATATTTTCGTGAGTGGCTTTATCCATTTCATCAAAATATTTTCCATCAACAAGGTAGTTAAGGGTAGTGTAAGCACTTTCAGTATTTTCCTTTGTAACATTAACTACACCATTTATATCAATGTTGTATTTATTATTATTTTCCTTTGCAACATCAGCACCTAAGAAAGTGAAGTCAGAAAATATTGCGTTATCATATCTTTCTTGAATGCTTGCATCTTCATTTAAAACAGTGGTTACACTGTAATCAATATTTTCTTGTGCTTCTTGCATTGCCTTAGAGCAACCTGTAAGAGTCATACCAGTAAAAGCAAGGGCAGCAGCGAGTCCAAGAACAGATATTTTTCTAACTAAATTATTTTTTCTAGCCATATTAATCTCCTTAAAAAATTATGGTTATAAGTATTATTCTGATAATTCTTTATTAACTTTATTAATATCGAGTTTATGTAGTAAGTCTGCTTGGTTATATGCAACACTTACAGTATTTAATCTTTCAGCAGTAATTTTTGATTCATCTTTGCTATTAATTGCTGCTACGCAATAATCATAAACAAGGGCAGGGTCTGCTTTCATTTTTTCATAAGTTTCCTTATCAACGGTAAATTTATAGTTATTAGTTGTTACAAAAGTTCCTTCTGCAGCGCTAATGTGAACGCCAATACCAAGTCCCACATAACCGTTAAAACCAATACCTATACCAAAACCAGGAGTTACTCTACCTTTTCTTACTTCAATGAGTGATTTCATATCAAAGTTAATAGTATTTGTTGCATCATCAAATTCAGGAGCACCAAGGTTAAATACAAGCGACCTATTATTTTTAAAACCTTCAAAAAGTTTTGGTTCATTTTTTACAAAAGCATCGTTTACTGCAACAAGGTCATTTACTGGGCTTACTGCAATAGATGATGGCTCAAGATTAGCAACAATTGCATCAAAGATGTTATACATTTCTTCATGACTACTTTTCTTGTTTGTATCGGTAAAATAAGATGAAGGAACAGTGTAGTTTACTGAAGTGTAACCGATAGAATTGTCTGAAAATGATGAAATTCCATTAAAACTAACATCAAAGTCAAATGATGTTTTATCAATATCAGCGCCAATGAGTTTAAAGTCTTCCATTTTGAAACTAGGGTCATAATCATCTACAATTTGCACATTACAAACATTTAAAAGATTATCACTAAGAGTGTCTGCTCTCTCTTGCATTGTTGGTGAACAACCAGTAGCAGTAAAGAGTGTTGCAAATGCTGTTAAACATACAACGGCGTTGCGTAAAAATCTTTTACCTTTATTTTTTGCCATAATAATTTCTCCTATATAATATTATAAATAAAATAATAATGATGTCAATATCAGTTTTTAATAATTAAACAATATTTTAAGTTGATATATAATAAATAAAGATTGTAATTTTTTTTTAATATTATAATAAAAAATAAATTTTTAAACTGTAAAAAAACAACATAAATAATATATAAATTACAATTTAAATAAAAAATAAATAAAAAAACGATATTTATTTATATAAATACCGAATTTTTTTTATTTAATTTATTAATTATGTATAAAATATTATTTTAACTATAAAAATATACATTTTTAAGTCAAATTAATCAAGAAATTTTTGAATATTTTTAACTTTGACTGCACCTATTGGATTATCAAAACCAATGCTATCTTCATCAAAAATAAACATATAGAAATTATCATTGAAAATAAAATCTCTAAAGTTTGTTTGAAGTGTTTGACCATAACAGTCGAGTTCGTTTAAAGAAATAGTTTCATCTTCTTTGCTTTTAATACCATCTTTATTAAGGTTAAGTTTAAAACTAGAAATTGCATTAGAAACTTTTATTTCTTGACTGTCAGAGTTTCTTATAAACTTTTTACCACTTAAATTTTTATAATTTTTGTTAATTTCAACTTTAATTTTAGGGCAGGCAAATGATGAAATTGATAAACTATATTCACCAACACTTGCTTCATCTATTTTTGCTTGTAAGTGTTTAAACACATTTTCAAAAGTATCTTCTAAATCTGTTCTAAATAAAACAATAGTTTGATTAGATGTTGAGTAGAGAGATACAGCGAAGTTGTTTTTATCATAATAAAATAGTGGAATAATTTGCTCATTATATTTAGTATAGTTTTGAATAAAACCAAAAAACTCAATATTTCTTTTATAGTTTCCAAATTTTTTGATATTCATATTTTCATAAGCGATATCAAAATCTAATAAAAATTCATGAATTGAGCAAAGAATTAAATCATCATTATTTTCAAAATCTACTTTTTTAAGCACGTTTTCGTCATTAATTTCACCATCAAAGTTTTCATTTATAAAATTTTCTATTTTTTCTTTAAACTCGGGTGATGCTTTTTGAACTTCGTTGAAAGCAATTTTATCATTAAAAATAAAATTTTCTTGGTTAAAGTTTATTAAGTTTTTAATATCTTCATCATTTGATTTACATGTAAAATCATTACTTAAATATTCGTTTTTAAATTTGTTCCAAGTTAAATTAAAAGAAGCAGTCCAACAGGAATCTTCTTCAATCTCATCACTCATAGTTTGAACAATTTGAATTTTACTCATTAATCCTCCGTATTTCTTGAAAGGTAACAAGCCTTGCAAGAAAATAAAAAACATATTACTATTATATCATAAAAATAGTAAAAATGTAAATTATTTTACTAAAAACTACCATTTTTATACAATTATAAGATTTTTATATAGTTTATAAAATTATATAAATTTAATTTATATCAAAAGTTTTTATGTAAAAAATAGATAACCAAAGGAATAAGTTTTTTAAATTTTTAAATTAATCGTTAGTTGTTAGTGCTATGTCATTTTCAAAATTACCAGCATTTTTTAAAAGGATATCGGCAAATTCTTTTGAGTTTGCTGCGATATGAACATATGGTTCATTGTATATATAACCTCCAGCCATTTTAACAATGAATTGTCCTGGAACATAATCCCAGTAGGAATTTCCTTTAAATACTACACCACCAAGTTTTCCATCTGCAACCCATGAATGAATAACTGCTTCACTCCAAATATCTCTTGCGTGTTGAGAAAATCTTTTCATTCTAACCATTGCAGCCATTTTATCTAAACCGTCTACAACATATAAACTTCTTTCAGGTGAAAGACTATTAACTTTAATAGGTTTATCATTACAATATGCGCCAGTTTCATCAGCATAGTAAAGGGTAGAAAGTTTTGGCAAATATATAACAGCGGCACATGTTTCACCATTTTTTACGCAAGCAACTTGAATACCCCAAAGTGGTAATCCATTTGCAAAATTGATAGTTCCGTCAATTGGGTCAATAACAAAACAATTATCAGTAAGTGAACCATTTGTATTAAATTCTTCACTAATAATATCAAAAGTTGGATATTCTTTTTTCATTTTTGAAATTATAAATTTTTCTATTTCTAAGTCAAAGTTTGTTACAAGGTCACCAAATGTTCCTTTTGATTTTACTTCAAACTCTGGTGTGATTAACTCAGATGCACTTTTAACTGTTTCAATTAAAAACTTTAATTCATTATTCATAATTTTCTCCTTAAATTAACTTATATTGTATTTTATTAATAATTATTTATGTAAAATAACATTTTTATATATTTTTTTATTATATTAAATTTATTTATTTGTAATTTTATTATTAATTGCATAATCAGAAACACTTTTAAAATTCTCATCATAATTATATCTTTCTTGACCAAAAGTGAGCCACATTTCAGACCAAGACTTTCCACTTGACAGAAGATTAATAACATCTTTATCTTTCATAGCATTGTTATTTGGTTGGTTTGTTACATCGACGCAGTTTTCTTCGTCATAAATTTTGCATTGAAGGTCGCATTCAAGTTTATCGCAGTAATATGCAAAAATTGATTCGTTAGTTTTTCTTTCATCAAACTCTAAAATCAAGTTTTTTATTTCATCTTTATTTGCTAAATTTTTTAAAACCTTTTCAACTGCTTCGTGTCCCATTTTTGCTTTTTCTTCTTTTGTGATTTGAAAACAAGTTAAGTCTCCAATTAAAATTTCTTCAAGTTCGTGAACGGCAATCATAGTAATAGTTTTTTTAAGGTCTATATCATAATTAAATTCAGAATGCATAGCAAGGGCGAGCATTTGCACGCTATAAATATGTTCAGCCACACTTTCAATTCTTTCTCTTTTTACATTCCAGTCGTTCCAACCAGTCCTAATAACATTTTTAAGTTTATTGCAAAGCACATAAAATTCAATAACATTTTTTTCTTTACTCATAAAATTCTTCCTTGTTTAATTATTATATAAATTATTTAATACTGTAAAAAATCTCTATTATAATTTTTATTTTTACATTTTTACTATTTTATGTATTGTTAATTTTTCTAAGAGAAAAACATAAAAATAGAGGTAATCGTTTTTGATGGGGTTTCATTTTGTCAAATACTTCTTTATTGTCAGGGTTTTCTTTTAACTCTTCAATTACAAAACCATATTTTTTTATAATTTTAGAATAATAGGTTATAGGTCTATGAAAATGGGTTGTTTCTCCCCAAATATTTAAAATTTCAGAGTTGCAGTCCCAGTAATTATATATTTTCTTTTTGTATTTATTTCCATTTTCGTCAAACTCCCACTCTGCTTGAAAGTAGCAAGGGTGAACGATTGAAAATATTAATTTGCCGTCATCATTTAAGATTCTATTTGCTTCCTTAAAAAATGGTTCAATATTATCAATATCCATTAAAACTAAACTTGAAACTATGATATCAAAAAACTTATCATCAAAGGGTAAATCTTTTTTTATATCGCAGACTTGATAGTTTATATTTTTAAATTCATTTTTTGCAAGATTTATAAAGTTTTCGCTTCCATCAAAAGCATATACATTTGCTCCTAAGTCTCTAAAAATAGAGGACAAATAACCATCTCCACAACCAGCATCTAAAAGTCTTAAGTTTTCTACACTTCCTGCAAGTTCTTTTATAATTGTTCTATTTGTTATGTTGTTTATAGATTCTCTTTGCTCGCTAGAGTAACATTGAGCAACATTATTCCATTGATTTCTTACTATATCTTCTTCCATATAACCCTCCAATTATGAATATTAGAGTCTATCTAGTATACTATTTTATAAATACTAATTAATAATAACACACCATTAATATCTAAAACAAGCATAAATTTTTAAAATATCAAATATTTTGTTTACTTTTTTATATTAAAAATTTATTATTAAATATAATATTATTATATTTTGGAGAAATAAATGGATAATATTAAAGATAAAAACTTACTAAGTGATGATATTAAAGAAGATTCTGTTAATGATAACATAGTAAGTGAAGATTTTAATGAAGATATAAATAGTAGTATAGAAGATTCTTTTATTTATATTGAATCAATGTCAAATATCATTTCTGCTAAGATTGAAGAAGTGCAAGATGATATTTTTTCTGCTGAGGAAAAATTTGACGATAATTATGATAATGATTTAAATAATATTGAATTAGATAACTTTTCATTTTTTGATGATGAATTAAACACATTGGTTGAAGAATCTAATTTACAAGAATCTAACTTTTTTATTCAAAATAATAATATCAATGAAGAGTTAACTGAAGAAGAACTTAAAGAAAAAGAACTTAAAAAGTTAGAGTCTAAACAAAATATTGATAGAATTGTTGATAATATAAAAAGTGAAGAAGATGAACTTAAAAATAGTATCCTTAGTATCATTGCTAAAACTGTAAAAGATTTAGAAAGTGGCGAAGAATCTAAAAATTCAAATATTGAAGATAATTCAAATATTGATTCATCTGATTATACACCTATTACCATAAGAAATGCTGAAGAATCTAATGAACAGTTGATTGTAAAAAATACTGAAAATTCTATAACTATAAGAAAAGATAATAATAAAGATAGTATAGAGGACTTTTTAAAAGAATATAAAGACGATATAGAAGAAAGTGAAGATATTCCAGAACTGAATTTTATAAAAAATGTTAAAGAAAATAGTTCTAACCTTGAGCAATCTAGTGATGGTGTTGTTGGAGAAGACCCTGATGAAGAGAGTGAATACTTTAAAGAATTAGAAAGTATTATCAGTGAACTTGATAGTAATTACTCTGAATTTGAGGAAAGTGAAGATGAAATTCTTATAAAAGAAAACGACAGTGAATTAAGTGATAGCACAGAATCTCAAGAGTTTAATAAATACATAGCAATTGATGAAGAATCAACAAAAATAGAAGAGAGTAATGAATTCTTAGATTTTGATACCTTTGCTAGAATTGATACAAAAGAAGAAAATGATGAATCTTTTAATATTGAAAATATTGAAGAAAAACCTAAAAAACAAGGTGACTTTAACGACTTTTTGAGCAATATTCAAGAAAATAAAGATGAATCTTATGAAACAGAGAGTATTGCGGATATAAAAAGTTTAATTTCAAAACTTGATGAAGACCTTGATGATGAGTTGGTAAATGCTGAAAATGAATATTTCTTTGGTGATGATAATGAAGAACCTAAAGATAATATTGTTTATAAAGAAAATTTACTAGATAACGATTATAATTTTGATGATATCTTAATTGTTGATAATGTTGATGAAAGTGAAGAAAATTTAGAGTTAACCTTTGATAAAGAAGATTTAGATGAACAAAAAGAAGATGAATCTATTTATGATGATTCTTTTATAAATGAAGAAAACGAGGGACTTAAACTTAGTGACTTTGAATTATCTAATAAGGTTACTGAAAAACAAGAAGATGTTTCAGAAGATGATAAAATAGACGAAGAGCAAAGCGATTTAGAAGACAATGAATCAAACTATTTCTATGATAATATAGAGCGAATTACTACAAATGCATCAAAAGATTTAAGTGATGAGCAAGATGAAGATTTAACTAGCGATAATATAATTTTTGAAAATGAAGAAAAACCATTAGATAGTAAGAAAGATGAGACTTTTAAAGAAGCAGATACAGTTTCATATTTAACACAAAATTTAGATTTAAGATTTATATCTAGTGGTGTTGTTGATGACGGCATAGAGTTTGAAAACAATTCTGAAAAAATTGAAAATGAGAGTATAATAATAAGTGAAGAGGATACGCTTAACTTTTTAACAAGTGAAGGTGGAATAAGTTCAATAGCAGTTATTACTCCGGAAAGTGAAACGACTGAAACTGAACTTGAAAATACAAGTTCCGTCATCTCTGAGAAAGATACTTTAAATTATTATTCAAATGAAGAAAGTTTTGGTTTTGTTATGACAGGCGCTGGGGTGTTTGATGAATCTTCAGATGAGATAGATGAAGAAAATGAACAGCCACAGAAAGAACAAGAAAAACAGGAAAATGAAAATCAAGAACCAAAACAAGAGTTAAATAAAGAAGAGACTGCTGAAGAAGAGGTTATTGACGGATTATTTATTCCTGAAAATGAAGTTTATTTAAAACAAGCGAAAAATGAAAAAAAAGTTAGATTTAGTTTAATTGCTTCAAAAATTTTATTATGTTTAACTGCTGTATCATTATTTGCAATGATTTACTATATTGTTACTATTTTAAGAACAGGAAACTTCCTTGCAAATGGTGTTATTTATAGTAAGAATCTTTTAAAGATATCAGCATGTTTTGTAGTTTTTAAAATACTTCATAAGATATTTTATAATAGGTATGATTCAAGAATTTTAAAAGTTTATAAAATGAATCAAGATAGGAAGTATTATAAACCTCTTGGAAATTATAAAAGTGGTGAAAGGTATGAAAATAAAGTAAAAACAACTAAAGATTATTTAATTGTAGACCTTTTTATTTTTATAATTGTGCTAATTATCCCTGCAATGATTCTTTATCCATTTATTACTATGGGTGATGAATCTTATAATCTTTTAACAATTGCTATTGATGGTATTACTAAATTTTTTGTATATATAAAAGATTGCTTACTCCTATTTTTTGAATTTAAAACACCAAGTGAAGTTCAAGATGTAAGTGTTATTTTTGTATCAGGCCCAATTTCATTGTTTTATAGATATGTTAAAAATATGTTCCCTCTTTTAATGGAAAGAGATAAGATGTTAATATGTGCTGGCGCAAGTATTATGCTTTGTATCTATGTTGTATCAATGGCTTTGGTTTCGATAAAAAACATCTGTTCACAAATTGTAGGTCTTATTAATGTTAGAAACAGGATTGATAGTCAAAAAATTGCTTATAAAAATTCCGACTTTAAAGATAAGAGTCTAATTGTAAGATTTATATTTAAACTTCTTTATTTTGGAATTGGTTTAGGTTCTTTAGTGTTTATGCTTGCAGGAATTACAATGGAATATAGTGATTACTCTAATATATTACCACTTATTTTAATTGTTGGTGCAGTTGTTGTTATTTTAACTTTATTTATTTTAAAACTTATTGTGTTTAGAGATAAGGCGAGTCTTGATAGTGGGTTATGGTTCTTCCCAAGATACAGACTTACTTTAAGATTTAAGTATCATAAAGCAATAAAAGAATTTGCAAAGAATACTCAAACTGATAATTTAGAAGAATATAAAGAAGAGAAGAAGCGACTTGAAGAAGAAAAAATGGATAATTCTGAATCTTATCGCAGAAATAAAAGAATTAAAAAGATAATTATAGTTACAATCTTTACAGTATTAATTTTGGCAATTATTTATGTTGTTGTGGCTGTTTTAGATATGCTTGGATTCTTCCATCAGGGTATGTATAGACCAGTTATTAAAAATAGTCCAAATAGTGATATTGTTGAACTTGGGTCTAATCAACACTATAAATTTATGAAAAATGGTAAAATTGAGTTGTGGTATGAAAATGAAAATGGCGAATTAGTTTTATATGAAGCCCCAGAAGGTTATGAGAATACATATAAAATATTTGGAGATGATATATTTATTTATATTAATGGTATAAAACAAAATGATTCAAATTCAACAATTAAAGACGATGTTTTAACCGTGAAATCAACAATTAGCACTGGATTAAGTGTTTCAGATGTTTATTCTTACTATGAGCGAGAATACACATCAGAAACTCAGGAAAAATTTAGCAAGATTTATTATAAGGTTAGAGTTATATTTAAACCATTTTCAAATGTTTTAAAAAGTATGAGTTTATAAATAAAAAACACATTAAGAATTTTCTTAATGTGTTTTTACTTTGCAGTTATTAGAATTATTATTTGTATATATTATTCACCAAAAGTTGAAGAATTTGCTGTTTTTGATTTTGCTGAAACTAAAACTTTTTGTGATTCATCAAAAATTGTGGCATTTGGGAACATTTCAGATATTTTATCAAGTGATGACATAATCTCTTTTTTAGAACTGTGAACACAAATTCCGTTTACAAGTTCAGGTGGGATTCCACCAGGAATTGCAAGCCAGTCATAAAATGGAAGTTTTGGGTTGTCATGCATCTTTCTACCTGCTTTTGAAATAGGTTCAATTAATGTATCCATAATATCTATAACTTCTTTAGGATAAATTTCCTTAATTTTTTCAGGATCAGTTGATTTTAAATGCTCATACTCAAAATAATCAAGTTTCATAAGCATTTGCATAATAGGATTACTTTCATCAAAATAAATAACACAGTTAGATGGAGAAGCAAATCTGCCTTGAATATTTTTTGTTCTAAAACCAGTTGCAATTGTTTCATCAACGGTTCTTGATAAAAATGCACAAAATCTGCCTTCACCTTCGCTCTCTAGGTGTCCAAACCACTCACTAGCAAGCAAACCTCCAACTGAAATATTTTTTAGTGTTAAAAGGTCATTACTGGCTCTGTGATAAGGTATTCCATTTTTAAGAACTATTTTTCCATCTTGCTCAGGAAGTGGTGTAACTTTGGTATTTTCGGCTTCATTATAAACATTAATAACGAATTCTTCTAAAACTTTAATTTGTTTCATCATTTCAGGGTAATCGTTAAAAAGAGCCATTTCACCATTATTGCTAGAAATTCTACCAAATCTTGCGTCAGTAACCTCGCCAAGGTTATTTCCATTGATTCTAACTTCTGAACTAAAATGTTTTTCAATCTTATCAAACGCCATAATTTTTCTCCTAAATTTTTGTATATTTTAGCACAAAGTTAAAAAAAATGCAATATGCTATTTATTTAATAATAGTAAAATTAGGTATTGATTTTTTAGGTGTTATGATATATAATAAGTTTATAATAAAATTTAAAAAACATAAAACAAGGAGGCTGTATGTTTAATTTAAACGATTATAGAGTTAGAGACCTTGATGAACTTCTTTTTCATGACTATAAAAAGGGTGAGCCTTATAACCCAAGAGAATTCAAACATAGTTTTTTTACACTTTCTAAATCTTGCTATGGCTCATTTTATTATGATAAAAATACAGATGAATTAACTGTTATTTTTAAAAATAATGTTATAGATGAAACAAGTATTAAGTTTGGTGGAAATAACCCACTTAAAATTGAACAAGTAGATTTAAATGCAATGTTTGAAAATTTAGTAGTTCTTGACCATCATAGTTCAAAAAAGATTATTACTAATAAATCTGAATTTCTTTCAATAGCATCTAAACTTATGAAAAATATTGAAAAATGTGGTAATGGTGAAAAACTTGAAGTTTCTGCAAAAGATATTGTGGGAAAAGAAGTTTATGAAAAATCGATGAAGAAAGCAACTAAAGCTTACAATAAAGAACAAGAAGAAACAATTGATTCTCAAACACCAGACCCATTTCCTTAAAGACTAATTAAAAATTAATAAAAGACCTTATCGTGATGATAAGGTCTTTTTGTTTAAGTATTATAATAAATATCTCCGTTTGTGCATTTAACAAGGTCAAGATATCCAGGTCTTGAAATATATTTATAAATAATTATTGCATTTCAATTTCAGCAGATTGTTCAGATTTTTGGAGTTTTTGCTCAAGTTTGTTAATTTTTGATTCGGTTTTTAAAATATCTTTATATTTAAAAGATTTATCTTCATTGGTTTCAACAGTTCCTACACCATGGTCCTCACTATACCAAAAAATATCTGGTTTATAAATAGATAAATCCATAAGAGCAACAACACTTTTTTGATTTTTTATTTCGCCAAAAATTGGAAGAGTTTGGTTTGTTGCAACATGAGATAATTTTTCAGAAAATGGGCCACCGTCAGGGTCTTTTTCTACATAAAACATATCATTTATAGGAGTAACCTTAGATGCGTCAATTTGGTTAAAGTTGTTAAGTTTGTATGCAACAACTTTGCCTTGCTCATTTGCAGAAACAAAACATAAAACAATATTTTTATTTTCAATCATTACTCCAAGATTTTTGCTTGGGATTAATTCATTTTTATTAATGCTCATAGTCTTTCTCCAATATTAAATTACTATTATTAATAATTTATCACAAACATTAAAACTTGTCAATATCGATAAAAATTTACAAATAAAAATTAATAATTATAAAAATTAAACAACTTTTAAAAATAAACAAAAAAACGAATAAAAAGTATAAAAATTAAAGAAATAATATGATTTTTCAATAAAAAACAACTATTTTTGCAGAAAATTATAAATTTTAAGATTACAAATTATAATAAAAATAAAAAAAGAAAGGTTATTTATTATAAAAATTTATTTTATAAAACAAATAAAATCCTTTCTTTTTATTATAAAAAATAATTAATTTGATGTTTGTTTAGGATTGCTAAAAGTTAAATGGTGTAACTTGATATACATAATAATTGAGCCAGTTAGTGTAAAAAAGATTTGCAGTGCTTGTCCATTTTACATCTACTTTTGTGTTACTTTTATCAGTGAAATAGTTATATGGCTTTTTAATTTCAAGGCCTTTAGAAAGGTCTCTTTCATACTCTCCTTTAAGGGTGTTTCTGTCATACTCCATATGTCCAGTTAAAAATATTTTTTTGTTATCTTTACTCTTTGCAATAGAAAGACCTGTTAGGTTTGTTTCGCTAAGAATTACAAGATCATCTATCTTTTTTACATCTTCTAAATTTATTGTTGTGTGTCTAGAGTGGGGAATATAAAATGTGTCATCAATACCTTTAAAAAGTGGTTCGTAAAAATCCAAGTTTTTCTTATGAGGAAATACTCCAAATAATTTTTCAGAAAGGGGTTGTTTTTCAATTCCATAATAGTAATATAGTGCTGCTTGAGCGCCCCAACAAATATAAATTGTGCTAGTAACATTACTTTCTGCAAAGTCAAAAATCTTTTTAAGTTCGTCCCAGTATTTTACATCTTCAAAAGGCATTGTTTCCACTGGTGCGCCAGTTATTATCATACCATCAAAATGCTTATCACTTATATCATCAAATTTTTTATAGAACTTTTCAAGATGAGATGCTGATGTGTTTTTACTTTTATATGTTTCTGTATAAATGAGAGTAATATTTACTTGAAGTGGGGAATTAGATAAAAGCCTCATAAACTGCGTTTCTGTTTCAATTTTAGTTGGCATCAAATTTAGTATGGCAATTTCAAGAGGGCGAATGTCTTGTGAAAATGCTCTTTTATCGTTCATTACAAATATATTTTCTTCTAAAAGTTTTAAATATGCAGGTATATCTTCAGGTATTACTATTGGCATAAATGTCTCCTTGCTAAATAATTATTTTTATTTTATTAACCATAAATTTGTAGTATATAAAATTAAATTCTACAATTAATTACCTTTGATATTGTGTCTTAAAAATATTATTTTGTCAATTAAATGAATTAAATTAATAAAAATTTTAATAAGTTATAAAATATAACAAAAAAAAGAAACAATAATAAATTGTTAAAAAATAATAAAAAATCACTAAAAAATAGTGATTTTTTATATAATATTCATACAATTTTGCGTTTTTTATAGAATTTAGGTTTGTAATTTATTATCTAATAGCAATTCCACCAATTAAATTTGCAGACAGTGTTTCACTCCATAAGTTATTTGCAAATCTAACAGGATAGCATATTTGACCATTTTGGGTGCTAACAATTCCAAGATAAACAAGATAATCTCCTTTAAATGAAGTAATATCAATATTAAACTCAATTTCACTTTCTCCTGAGTATTTTTGAATAGGAATTGATTTTTCAATTTTGCCATCTTTTATAAAATATACAATAAGATTTTTTGTTTTATTAAACTCACCAAAACCAACGTTTTCAATTGAGAGTTTTACCTTTAAATTATTAAATAAACTTGAATATGAAAAAATGCTTTTTTTCAAAACAAGTCTATAACCAAGATGCTCTTTAATGTAGTGATAGGCTGATTGTCCGTAGTAGTTTAAGTCTGTGCCACAAGTGTTATCATATTTTTGTTCTTGCCATTTTTCTTGAACAATTTTATCATTCCACTCATAATTTAAGTATGATAAATTCATTTTAAACATTTCAGGTAGGCATTTATTAATATCATGAAGTGTGCTTTTTTCTCCAGTAACTTCACCACCAAATGGTAAGTGATTAGTTTGATTTGAAAGCCAGGTTGTTTCTTTTTCTCTATCAGTGTATGTTCCTAGGTCTGAGTCTGAACCAAGATATCCATCATTAAATATTCCAAGTCTATAAGCCTTTGAATTTTTGTCAATTTTATATGTGTCAATATCGTCGATTGTAATTCCAAGGTAGTCATAAATCATTTTAGGTGTTCTAACTAAGATAGGAATATTTTGAGTATTAGTTAAAAATTTATCAATAATTTTAGAAATGGTTTCAGGGGTTGCTAGGGTGCTTGAATGCATTTCTCCCCAAGGTCCAACCATACCTGCTTCAATCGCTGTGATTGTAATAGGATATTTATTTAAAATAGAGCATAATTGAGTGATGTGTTTTAATATCATATCTTCACTTGGCTCTTGATTTTTATTACCATCAAAGTTTTTGTCATACGAGAATCTAACAACTAAGTTTTTACCTGCTTTAAAAAATTTGTTTATTAATGTATCTATTTGTGTGAGTGCTTGGATTGTTAATTGTAAATCTTCTTTTTCATTAAAAGCACTAGAAAATTCGCTTAAATCAAATCTTAGATGATATATTTGATAATCTTTTGAAATAATATAAGACCTATCTTCAACACTTTCAGGAGAAACTTTAATTGTTGCTGTTTTATAAAATCCTTGGTCAGGGTTTAAAATATCAGTTGTTATTTCTGCATAACTTAGGTTTTGAGTGTAATCTCTAACCCTTTTACTTAATGAATTTAATACTATTCCAATTACTGAACTAAAAATTAAAATAACCACGCAGGTTATACTAATAATTACTTTTAATTTACTTTTTTTCATAAATTTATAATAAACCATTATTATAAATTAGTCAATTGACAAATAAAAAATCACCTATAAAAATATAGATGATTTAAAAATATTTTTTATAATATATTAATATCCTAAATCTTTATTAATAAAAATTACCTCGTATTCACAGCCAGCAGGTTTTTCCCATAAAATAGAAAGTGCTCTGCATATTCTATCCGGACTTTTGCAGTTATAACATTTGTCTGCTTTAATTGCACAAGGAGTTTTTTTATTTAATCTTTGAGCATTGAGTGGGGCAGCCACATTTCTAGCACGAAAAACAGCATCTTCTTCAGTCTTTGTAATTTTGTTTTTACCAACTAAAAAATAAACTTTTTTATGACCAAAAAGTGTGTTTGATACTCTGTCGCAGTTATTATCAATGTTAATAATTTCTCCGGTTTCGCTTATAGCATTAACTGAAGAAAAATAAATATCAGTATCTTTTGATATTTTTCGCATTTCATCAGGTGAAAGTCCATCAACAGGTTTCCAGTGCCAATAAATTTTGTTATGATTTTTTAATGTTTCATAAAGTCCAAGTTGTTCTACTGTGAGAGTTCCACCAATACCAATTGTTTGATTATCAAGTTCGTTATTTAAGTATTCATTAACTTCTTTTTCATTATTAAAAATTTTAACAATATAACCTTTATTTTCTAAATTATTTTGTATAACAGAAAAGTCCATAGTTTAATTCCTTTATATTTGATAAAATAATAATAACATATAAATATTTAAATATCAAAATACATTACAAAAGTTTTTAATTATAAAAATATAAAAACTGCATTTTTTATTAATAATATAAAAAAAATAACGCAAAATACTTTAAAAACATATAAAATAATGTTATATTTTAAATAGAGGTGAATTATGAAGGAACTTGTTTTATGTGATGATGGTAAACCGGAATTAGTTTTGCCACTATGCGAAAAATATGGTTGTGGGATAGAAATTCAAGGTTTTTATAAACCAGATAGTGATGAGATAAAAGAAGAAATTTTTGAAAGATATAATAATATATTAACAAAGGATATTAGAAAATATTTTCATGCGCCATTTGCAGACCTTTGTCTTGGAAGTTCAAATAAAAGAATTGTAGATGTAACTAGATATTATTTTGATTATGCCTATGAGATGGCTTCTAGGCTTGGTGCGAAAAGAATTACTGTTCATCACGGATATGTTCCAAAAACATCATTTATCCCTAATTGGATAAAGAGAGCAGTTTCATTTTGGAATAATTATTTAACCGATAAAAGTCTTGCTTTTGATATGGAAAATGTGGTTGAATATGACTGGACAATTCAAAAAGAAATTGTTGAAAAGGTAAGTGATACAAAACTTGGAATTAACCTTGATATTGGACATGCATATTGTAACTCAAAGGAAAGTGTTGAAAACTGGATAAAAGGTTATGGCGATAAAATAACTTATGTTCATATTCATAATAATTATAAAGAAAATGATGACCATAATGGTCTTAGAAATGGAACAATGGATATTGTTAATGTTTTAAGTTTATTAAATAAATATGCACCAAATGCCATTTGGGCTATTGAGTCAAATTTAAATGAAATGGAAGATTCTCTTAAATTTTTAAAGGAAAATAAATTTATTTAATAAAAATAACTTTAATTAAAATTAATAAAATAATTAAATACAAGTGATTTTTTATAAAATATAAAATTAATAAAAAACGCAAAATTAGTTAAAATTGTATAAAAAAAGATAGCAAAAATGCTATCTTTTTTATAATTTTTGATAAAAATCAATGTTTTTTATGATAAAACTAAAATATAATTTTAATTATTTTATTAATAATTTATAAAGTATGAATATTATTTTGTTTTTCTAAATTTTTATTAATTTTCTTTTCAATGGCTATAACTTGTAGTTTCATTTTCTTTTTTAGTGATTCAATTTGTGTTTTTACATTTATATCTTGAGTTAGAGATTTTTGGTAAAGTTCTTTTCTTTCAGTTATATATTCTCTTGCAATTTTAGTTAATTCTTCAAAATTCTTTTTGCCAAAAATCTCATAAGTTTTTTCGTTTTTATCACTACTTAGTTTGCACTCAATTAGTCTTTTAAAATGTTTTTCTAAAAAGTCATCAAAAATTTCAAAACCGAGAGCATAAGTGGTTTCAGATGTTCTTTTTCCCAAAACTATGGATTTATTATTTTGTTCTATAATTTTTGAAACTTTTTGACAAATATACTCATTTACCATTTCATTAAAAAGCATGCCATCATTATTGTTTATTTTATTATTTTTTTCATTATAATAACCAATCTTGTCTTTATAAAATAATTCAAAACCTATTTTGTAGTATATTCCTTCTTTTGTGTTTTCTATAATACTTGAATCTATAATATGTCCAAGTTCATGGGTTAGGTCTTCTATAGGAAGTTCAAGTGCATTTTTGCAAAAACAAATTGGTAAAATATGTTCATTATTTTGACTTGCATAAGTTACAAATGCTGATGCTACTGAGTTATTGTTAATGTGACTTGAACCAATTTTCTTTAATTTTGCAACATCACTAGTTAGATTTAACTTATCAATTTGATAATAAAAATCAGCGATGCAAAAATTTACTTGATTAATTTCTTTTGTTTTTTCTTGATTAAGATTTAATAAGTTATATAATAAATATTCATTAAAAATATCATTTTTTAAACTTTTATTTTTAACTAAATCGTTGAGATTTTTATTTTTAAACCCCATTACTTTAATTAAGTTATCATAGGACTGCCTTTTTTTATCAGATAAAAGTTTAATAGATGACTGAAGATTATTTTTATTAAGCACTATTAAGTCATTATAAATTTGAGTAAATTTATAAACTTCTTTACTGCTAAGTTCAGGGAGTTTGTTTTCTTTTCTTAAATTATTTATTTGTCTTGCTAAAAGGTTTTCAGAAGCATTTGTGTATTTAAAATTAATAATATCAAGTTCTTTTTGAGTATCTATAAAAATTTTTATTATAGGTTCATATTTGTTATTAACTAAGTCAATTGCTTCTTGTTTTTGTTTATTTGTTAGAGAATTATCATTTTTTATTTTTTCAGTTTCAACTGATATAAGTTCTCTGAATTTTAGAACGATATTTGAGAATTTGCCACCAAGAAAAAAATATTGAGCATTACTTAATCTTTTAGCAATTAATTCACGATAGGTTTCACCATAAACAGAAGTAAAAGCGTCTATAAATATATTAAGTTTTCCATCAATTGGATTAAAAATATCAATGTTACCATAAGTGCAATTACTCATAAATTCTCCATAAATTTTTACTTGTTTTATTTTAACATATTTTATTATATAATTTCAATACTCTATTAAAAATTTTAGTTACAA
>JAFTMY010000137.1 GCA_017452165.1 Clostridia bacterium
CATAATAATATTAAATTGTGTATAATTATAAAAAATACTTAGAGGTAAAATTGTGAACGATTTAGTGCAAAATAAGATTGTTGAGCAAAAAGATATTTTGAAAATAATAGGAATACTCAATGATTTTTATCAAGAAAAAAATGAAATTTTCAGTAAGACTAAGGCAAATATTGAAGCATAAGAAAAGGCTTATGCTGAGTGGAATAAAGAAAGATTTAATTCAAATAATATTTCGGCTTATCCAGAGTTTGTATACCAAACTCATAATAATAAACTTGTATATCAAAATTTCACATTTTCATTTTATTGCGAAGATGGTCTTAGTTATGAGGATAAATCTTATAGTGAAGGACAAATTATTCTTAACTCTGGTTATGCAAGTTTTGAAAAGATTACTATAAGACTTGATATGACTTGGAATAAAACATACAATAGTAGAGATTTTTCTTATAGTGAAAGTAATAATGCAAATGTTAGTGTAACAATTACATTTAGGGAAGATGATATTTATACAAACTATACGTCAAAAAATGCTGATGGTGATATGAAATTTTTAAAATCTGAAATAACAGATGTTTTCGAAGGTTTAAAACCAAAATACTCTAATTTGATATCTAAAAGAGAATCAATTAAATATAATTCAACTCTTGCTTATGCGTATTTAATGGCAACTGTTATAATAACTGTTGCAACATTTGTTTTTAATAATTCAGGTGTGGAATTTGCTTTTGATTGGTGGCAAATAATTGCATTTATTCCAGTTTCATTAGTTTGTAATATGTTTATTCCAGCAAAAAAACTTACTAATCTCTATAAACTTATCTTACCTAGTAAAAAAACTGTTTATGAAGGTAAGGAACTTAAAAAAGTAGACAACATTAAAGAGTTTAAAAGAACAGCTGAAGTTCATATCGGTAAAAATGCTTTTAAAGCAGGAAAACGTGAACAAATTATTGCAATTCAAAAGAAAAGTAAATCATTAAATTTGATTGCGCTTGTTTTTTCAATAGTTGTAGTATTTGTTGTAAGTATTATTTTTTAAAGATTATATTAATAAATATAAAATATATTAAAATTTTCAAAATAATATTAAAATTAAAAACATTGATTATTTACACACTTATTTTGTTAAGTGTGTTTTTTGTTTGTTAAAATTTGATAATGTATTGACTATTATTTTTTTGCAATTTATAATAAAAATATTGTTAAATATGTAAAAAATTAGAAAAGATTTAATTTTATTTGCAAAATAAAACAAAAAAGGATTTGTTATGAAAAGGTATAAATATTATATAAAAAAATATTGGTATTGTTTTTTACTTGGGCCACTATTTATGGTTATAGAGGCTTGTGGTGAATTTATTTTACCATTTTTAAATGCAAATATAATCAATAAAGGTGCAAGCAATGGAGATATTTCATATATCTTGGAAAATGGACTTATTATGCTTTTAATTTCGGTCGTGATGCTTATTACTGGAATACTTGGTGCAAATTATGCTGTAAGAGGATCTGTTAGGTTATCGGCTGGAATAAGAAAAGAAACATTTAAAAAAATTCAAACATTTTCTTTTTCTAATATTGATGATTTTACTTCAGGTTCACTTATTACAAGAATAACAAATGATGTTTCGCAAATTCAAAATTTCACTCAATCTCTTCTTCGTGGAATGTTTAGAAGTCCTGTTATGATAATTGGCGCACTAATTATGTCTTTTAAACTAAACTCATCAGTTGCTTGGATTTTTTTAATTGTTATACCACTTTTATCAATAGGTATTGGAGTTATTATTTTAGTGTCATCTCCAAGATATACAAAAATGCAAAAAGATATTGATAACCTTAATATAAATGTCCGAGAAAATGTAACAAATGTTAGAGTAATAAAATCATTTGTTAGAGAACAGCATGAAAAAGAAAAATTTGAAAAAGTTAACAATAAACTTTATGATAGTAGTGTAAAGGCTCTCAAAATGATGATGATTTTACAACCAATGCTAACTTTTGCAATAAATGCAACTACACTTGCAGTTGTTTGGATAGCAGGTAGACAGGTAATGGTTGGTGCTATTGAACTTGGAACACTTACTGCTTTTATAACATATCTTACACAAATTCTAAACTCTCTTCATCAACTTGCAAATATTGTATTGCAAGGAACAAGAGCAAAATCTTCAAATCGTAGAATACAAGAAGTATTAAATGCTGAAGTAAAAATAAATGATGATAATGTTAAAGATAAAGAATCAAAAATAACAAGTGGAAATATTGAATTTAAAAATGTTGAGTTTAGTTATTTAAAGCGTGGTTCAAAGCCGGTTTTAGAAAATATTAATTTAAAGATAAATTCAGGCGAATTTGTTGGAATAATAGGTTCAACAGGCACAGGAAAATCAACATTAGTTTCGCTTATTCCAAGGTTGTATGATGCAAATAAAGGAGAGGTTTTAGTTGATGATAAAAATGTTAAAAATTGGTCACTTTTTGAACTTAGAGATAATATATCAGTAGTTCTTCAAAAAAATACATTATTTTCAGGAACTATTGCAGAGAATTTAAGATGGGGAAATGAAAACGCAACAGATGAGCAGTTAGAAACGGTTTGTAAAATAGCACAAGCAGATGATTTTATAAAATCTTTTCCACTTGGTTATCAAACTATGTTAGGTCAAGGTGGAACAAATCTTTCTGGTGGTCAAAAACAAAGAATTTGTATCGCAAGAGCACTTTTGAAAAAACCTAAAATACTAATTTTAGATGACTCAACAAGTGCCGTTGACACAGCGACTGAAGCAAAAATTAGAAAGGCTTTTAGAGAGGAACTTTCAAGTTCTACAAAAATTATAATTGCACAAAGAATTAACTCTGTAATTGATGCAGATAAAATAGTTGTAATTGATGATGGAAAAATTGTTGGGCAAGGAAAACATAGCGAATTAATTAATACTTGCAAGGAATATGCAGAAATTTATTGGTCGCAAAAAGATAAAAATACAGGAGGTGAAGAATGAGTAAAACAAGTATTGAAAATTTAAAAAATAGATATAGTTCTTCAACCTCTAAAGGTAACTCAAAAAAAGAATTAAGCATAAGTAAAATGAATAAAAATGCTGCCTTAGGCGCAACAGGTAAACCTAAAAATATGAAGGAAACTATTATAAGACTTTTTAAGTATCTTTCAAAAGAAAGGGTTGTTTTAATTATTTCATTAATTTGTGTAATTCTTCAAACAATTGCATCTCTTACGGCTTCTTATCTATTAAGACCAATAATTAATAAGTTTATTTATTATGACGGTAGTAGTGATTTAAAAAGTAGAATAAGTGGTCTAATTATTGGATTAATTTTTATGGCAATTGTTTATGCAATTTCAATAATAACACAGTGGTTACAGCAAAGATTAATGCTTACAGTTTCACAAAAAGCACTTAAAAAGATGCGTAATGATTTAATGAATAAACTTCAATCGCTCCCAATTAGTTATTTTGACAAACAGTCAGCAGGAGATATAATGAGCAGGTTTACAAATGATGTTGATGCCGTTGGTGAAATGCTTAGTAATACTTTAATTAAAATTATATCTGGTGCAATAACTATTATAGGTTCAGTTATACTTATGCTTTATACAAATTTAATTTTAGGTTCAATAACAATTATCTCAACGCCACTATTAGTTTATGCAAGTAAAAGTATTGTAAAAAAGAGTAAGGGTGCGTTTTCTGAACAGCAAAAAAATTTAGGACTTATGGGTGGTTTTGTTGAAGAAACTATTTCTGGGCAAAAGGTGGTAAAAGTTTTTAATCACGAAAAAATAGCAATGGAAGAGTTTGATTTAATAAATGATGAACTTGCAAACTCTCAAATTAAGGCACAATTTCGCTCTGGTATAATGGGACCAGTAACACATCAACTTTGTAATATGATTTATGCAATATCTTCTTGTGTGGGTGGTCTTTTGATAGTAAAAAAAGGTTTTGATATTGGTGGTATGGCGGTGTCATTAAACTTCACAAGAAGATTTAATAGACCAATAAATGAAATATCAATGCAAATGAATGTCGTTATGTCTTCACTTGCAGGTGCTGAAAGAGTTTTTGAACTTTTGGATAGTGAACCTGAAAAAGAAGAAAATGAAACAACTAAAATTGATGAAATAAAAGGTGATGTTGAAATTAATAATGTTTCTTTTGGATATGTTCCAGAAACAATAGTTCTTAGAAATATCACACTTTCAGCAAAGCAGGGTCAAAAAATAGCATTTGTTGGTTCAACAGGAGCAGGTAAAACAACAATAACAAATCTTTTATCTAGATTTTATAGTATTGTTAGTGGAACAATTACAATTGATGGTGTATCAATTGAAAAAATCGAAAGGTCTGTTTTAAGGTCTAATATTGCTATGGTATTGCAAGATACTCATCTTTTTACTGGAACAATTCGTGAAAATATAAGATATGGAAGACTTGATGCAACTGATGAAGAAGTTGAAATTGCTTCAAAAGTTGCGTCAGCACATTCGTTTATATCAAAACTTCCAAAAGGATATGATACAATACTTGAAAACGATGGAGCGAATCTTTCGCAGGGTCAAAGACAACTTTTAAATATTGCCAGAGCAACTATAAGCAAAGCACCAATTTTAATTTTAGATGAAGCAACAAGTTCAGTAGATACTAGAACAGAAAAACATATAGAAAAGGGTATGGTTGAACTTATGAAAAATAGAACAACATTTGTTATTGCTCATAGGCTCTCAACTGTTAGAAGTGCAGATTGTATAAAGGTTTTAGAAAAAGGACAAATTATAGAAAGTGGAACACATGAAGAACTTTTAGAATTAAAAGGTCGTTATTACGAATTATATAATGAACTTGCAGAACTTGAATAAAATAAAAAAGATATGGTATAATCATAAGATTTTAGATTATTATCATATCTTTTTATTTTGTATTAAAATTTATTTTTTGCTAAAATTATCAAAAAAATATAGTTTTTTAGGTGTTTTTGTTTAATTTTTGCAGAAAATTTCTTTTCATGTTAAACACTTTAGGTTTTCTTTTATATCTAGCGTTAAACCCTTTTATTTCTCCAGTTATAGTAAAATTAAAGGATTTATAGAGATTAATAGCAATAGAATTATCACTTAAAACATCAAGTTCAAAGTTTGTATCTTTATAAGTTTCAAATAAGTGATTTAATAGTTTTTTGCTAATTCCTTGTCCTCTAAATTCACTATTAACGCAAACATTTGAAATATAAATTGAGTTATAAAGTTTATGTGAAATGGTTGGTAAAATATAATTTTTTATTGTAAAATCAATATTTTTATCTATATTTTGCCATTTGGAATAATCTTTTGAAAAATAAGTATTTTGATTAAAAAATATTACTATTCCAGCAATTTTTTCATTTTCAACTGCTAGCAAAATATTATCGTAGTAAAACAGAGTTCCTTTTGTTTTTATCATATCAATTAAAATTTCTTTCCAATTTTTAGTATTAAAAAACATATAAGGATAAATGTATTTGTCTGTGTTATATATAAGTGTAGTTATTTGTGAAAAATCGTCTGTTATTTTTGCTTTTCTAATTTCCATAAAAACCTCTAAAAATTGTTTAATTATAATTTAATTTTATCATAATTTATTCTTAAATTCAATTAGTAAAATTATTAATATTAATTGTATAAAAATTGATAATAATGTATAATGTAATCAGTAATTAGATTATTTGATGGAGAAGACAAATGAAAAGAAAGTTAGATACAACACTTCTTGTAATAGTTAAAGATAATAAGATTTTACTTGCAACAAAAAAGAGAGGTTTTGGTGTTGGAAAATATAATGGTGTTGGTGGTAAAAGACAAGAAAATGAAACAATATACGAAGCAATGGTTAGAGAAACTGAAGAAGAGATTGGTGTAAAACCACTTAATGCAATAAATGTTGGAATTATTGATTTTGATATGTTTTTAAAAGGTGAAAATGTAATAGAAAAAATGTTTATTTATATTGCAAATGATTATAGTGGTGAAATTATTGAAAGTGAAGAAATGAAACCAGAGTGGTTTGACCTTGATAAAATTCCATATGATAATATGTTTGCTGATGATATTATTTGGCTTCCTGAAGTTTTGAAAGGAAATAAAATTCAAGGTCAATGTGTATTTGATAAAGACTTTAATATGTTATCTCATACAATTAAACCAGTTGATAATCTTAGTATTTAAATAAGGAATAAAAATGGAATATAGAATTGCATCATTAGAAGATTTAGAAATTGTTTGGAATAAAGATATTGAAAAAGGTATGAATGCACTTATGAAAAACAGAACAACATTTGTAATTGCTCATAGACTTTCAACTGTAAGGAGTGCAGACTGCATAAAGGTTCTTGAAAAAGGACAGATAATAGAGAGTGGAACACACGA